>CAYLLC010000016.1:0-20392 GCA_964384355.1 uncultured Sulfurospirillum sp.
AACCCCCAATACACTGGACCAAAACCAGATGCCTTACCATTTGGCCATACCCCAACAGAATCGTTGTCTCTTAAATTGGAGTGTGATTATAATCATTTTTTTCTTATTTGTCAAGGGTTTTTGGAAAAATCTTGTATAATCTCGAAAAAACAGTGGAGGGGCTATGCCTATCAAGCGTGTACAGGAAGCGATCGAAGAGATCAAAAAGGGCAATATCGTCATCATGATCGATGACGAAGACAGAGAAAACGAAGGGGATCTGGTCTATGCCGCGACCTTTTCGACACCGCAGAAGGTCAATTTTCTCGCCAGTGAAGCCAAAGGACTCATCTGTGTGGCACTCAGCAAAGAGATCGCGCAGAGGCTCGATCTCGCGCCGATGGTGGAGAAGAACGACTCATCCTACGAGACAGCCTTTACCGTCTCGGTCGATGCCAGGGCATGCGCTACGGGTATCTCCGCCGCAGAGCGCGATATGACGATCAGACTGCTCGCCGACTACGGTACCCGACCGACCGATCTGGTGCGCCCCGGACATATCTTCCCCCTCATCGCCAAAGACGGCGGTACGCTGGTACGCACCGGGCACACCGAAGGCTCCGTAGACCTCTGCAAGATGGCAGGCATCTCCGAAGCGGCCGTCATCTGTGAAATCATGAAAGAGGACGGCACGATGGCCAGACGCGACGATCTGGAGATCTTCGCCCAAAAGCACGACCTCAAGATCGTCTACATCTCCGATATCGTCGCCTATCGCATGGAGCATGAGTCACTGATCAAAGTGGTCGCCGAATCGAATACCGAATTTATGAATATCCCCGTGCGCCGTATCGATTTCGTCGATCACAACGACAACCACCATGTCGCATTTCTCTTCAAAAACAACGGCCATCCGCTGAAGAATGTCCGGTTTCACAACATCGGTAGCGACCTGGAGCTCTTTACGAAGTATCGCTACGAGAGTATCTTCAAGAGTGTGAAGATCATGAGAGAGGAAGGCGGAGCGTTAATCTTTCTGGAGAAAGCGACCAATGAGAATCCATACATGAAAGAGTACGGTATCGGTGCCCAGATACTGCGCTATCTCGGATTTACCGATATCAATCTGCTGGTGACGCAGCGAAAAAGGGAGTTCGTCGGTATCAGCGGATTTGGATTACATGTCGTACAGGAGCGGGAGCTCTGAAAGATGTAGAGAGTCGTATACTCTCTACGCTACTTGCTGTTTTCCTTCGATTTTTGCCAGAGCCTGCTTGAGCACTCTGATGCGGTTGGCATATTTGTCCATCTCTTCCTGGATGACGGACTCTTCGAAGATATCGTCCGCCCATCCCAGTTCACTCTTCTTGTCTCTATATTTCTGCATACAGGTTTCGAGTTCTCGTTGATAGAGCTCTTTTTTGGCGGGATCGATAATCAGATTATTGCTATTCATTGGCATAACTCCTCTACACACACACTTTTGCCACGGATATGCACTTTTGCATACTCCACAATTTTGCCATGAAATCGTGAATAAATTGTGGAAACCGGTAACACATTGCCGTAGAGTTGCGCCACTTTCGGCAAGTTTGCTTCTATGCCGCTTTGCAACCACTCCTGAATCTCACCGTAACTCTCGAACGCGAAACCGAGCGCTTCCAGCAGGCGCTGCGTATAGCTGTCGACGACCATCACCTCCCTGCCGCATGCGTAGTTGAGGATCGCATCCGCACTCTCCTCCCCCACGCCCTTCTGCCCCAGCAGCCACTCCCGTTGCACCTCTGCGGCAAAAGTATCGAAACCGCCGAAATCCCGGAGGATATTGCGACAGAGCTGCTGCAGCCGTTTCGCCTTGGTGTTGTAAAAACCGCTCGGCTTGATCAGGGTCTGCAGCTGTTTGATATCCGCTTCGGCCAATGCATGCAGATCGTCCAATCCCGCTTCCTGCAGATTGCGCATCGATCTTTCGACCTTCTCCCACTTCGTCTGCTGCGTCAGAATCGCCGTGACGACCACCTCGAAAGTGCCGCTTCCCGGCCACCAGTTCGGGTCTCTCTCATCGGCCCGAAAGCCCGCGTTTTTCAGTGCTGCCAGCAGCTCGAAACTATCCGTGATACACATCTCAATCCTCCCTGTAGGCATGCTGGCAGATCTCCACCTCCCGCTCATCGTACGCCTTGATCTTGAAGGCATCGACGCACTTGCCCCCGTCGATTTCGAAGAGCACCCCCTGCAGGATACGCCTGCACCGGCTCGGCACATCGAATTTCCCGCCCACGCCGGTCAGAAACCGATCCAGCGGCTGGCGGACATCCATCCCGATCACATTGTCGCGACACCCCGTCAGCCCCACATCGGTCACATAGAATGTCCCCTCGTCGATCGTCAGATCGTCGGTACCCACATGCGTATGCGAACCGCAGATCGCACTCACTTTGCCCTTGAGCATCGCCAGCAGTGCACGCTTCTCGCTCGTCGCCTCCGCATGAAAGTCGATGAAGATATTGTTGTATCCCTGATCACGCAGCCGCGCCACCTCTTCGACGATCATCGTAAAGGGATTGTCCACCATCGGCATCGTATAGTAGCCCATCAGGTTGATGACCGCCAGCGACTCACCCGCCACTTCGACGATCGCGCTCCCCCGGCCCGGTGCGGCTTTGGGATAGTTGATCGGGCGCAGCACCCGCCCCTCCTCCAGCAGCGGCATGCTGTCCCGCTTGTCCCAGCTGTGATTGCCTCCGGTAAAGAGATCGACCCCGGCATTGAAAAGCTCTTTGGCATTCTTGGTCGTCAGGCCGAATCCGTGACTGGCGTTTTCTCCGTTGACGACGATATAGTCGGGGGCATATTTCTCTCTGATTTTTGCGATATGGTATTTGAACATCGTGCGGCCCGGTTTGCCCACCACATCGGCGATATAGAGTATTTTCAAACGACTTCCTTCTTGCAAAATAAAACTATTTGAACTCATCAAAACGAGGAGGTCCGAAGTTTCTAAATTTTTGCGATTATATCAGTTTTATGAGCAAAAACAAATAATCACTCTACTATAATAATCCATTATTCGAAAAAGGCCTTTTCACGATGCAGGATCAAACCAAACTACTCCATGTCGGCTACGAGAGAGATGCGCAGCATGCGATGGAGGTACCCATCTACCAGACCACCGCTTATGAATTCAGAGATGCGCAGCATGCCGCCGACCTCTTCGAGCTCAAAGAGCTGGGAAATATCTACACCAGACTCATGAATCCCACGACCGATGTCTTCGAAAAGCGTTTCGCCGCGCTCGAGGGCGGCGCTGCGGCAATCGCGACCGCCAGCGGTATGTCGGCGATCTTCTACACCATCGCCAATGTCGCGGAGGCGGGAGACAACATCATCTGCGCCAGCAAACTCTACGGAGGCACCGTCACGCTCACCGGACACACGATCAGGCGTTTCGGTATCGAAGCGCGCTACTTCGATGTCCACAGACCCGAAGAGCTCGAAGCACTGATCGACGATCGCACCAAGCTGATCCTCTTCGAGAGTATCACCAACCCGAGCATCGATGTGCCCGATTTCGAGGGTATCGTCAGGATCGCCGACGCTCACGGCATCATGACCGCCGTGGACAACACCGTCGCCACACCGATCCACTGCAAACCTTTCGAACTCGGATGCGATATCAGCATACACTCCGCCAGCAAATACACCACCGGTCAGGGGCTGGCGATCGGCGGCATCGTCGCAGAGCGCAACGATCTCGTCGACAAGATCAAAGGCAACCCGCGCTACGCGCACTTCAACGAGCCCGATGCCAGCTATCACGGGCTGGTCTATACCGATATCCCGTTGCCGCCCTTCAGCCTGCGCATGCGTCTGGCACTGCTGCGCGATCTGGGTGCGGCTCCCAGCCCCTTCAACAGCTGGCTCTTTATCCAGGGGCTGGAGCATCTGCCGCTGCGCATGAAGCAGCACAGTGCAAGTGCGCTGGAGATCGCGCGCTTTCTCGAAGCGCATCCGAAAGTCAAAAAGGTCAACTACCCCGGCCTGCAGAGCGATATCAACTACCCCTATGCACAGAAGTATATCCACGGCGGGTGCAGCGGACTGCTGAGTTTCGAAGTGGAGGGATATGAAGAGGCGCTGCGTATCCTCGACCGCACCGAGCTCTTCACGCTGGTGGTCAATATCGGCGACAGCAAGTCGATCATCACCCACCCCGCCAGCACCACCCACCAGCAGCTAAGCCCCGCAGAGCTCGAAGCGGCAGGTGTCCCTGCCGGCCTCATACGCCTGAGCATCGGACTCGAAGAGACCTCCGACCTGATCGCCGATCTCACACAGGCACTCGAGGGCTAATTGAAGATCACGACCCGCACGGAGCACTTCACCAATCCGCTCTATCTCGAAAGCGGACGGATTCTGGAGCCATACGACCTGACCTATGAGACCTACGGTGCGCTCAACGACGACAAGAGCAATGTGGTCGTCGTCTGTCATGCGTTGACAGGCAGCCACCATGCCGCAGGTACCTACGAGGGCGATATCAAGCCGGGGTGGTGGGACGGAATGATCGGTGACGGCAAACCGATCGACACGCGAAAATATTTCGTCATCTGCGTCAATGTGATCGGCAGCTGTTTCGGCAGTACCGGACCGATGTCGGAGATGTATCCCTCCGACGAGCCCTATCGGCTCAAGTTTCCGGTCATCACCATCAGCGATATGGTCAAAGCGCAGCGTATCCTCTTCGACCGGATCGGCATCCACCGCGCGCATGCGGTCATCGGCGGATCGATGGGCGGCATGCAGGCGCTCTGCTTCGCGATCGAGCACCCCAACTTCGCCCGCAAGCATATCATACTCGCCAGCACCTATGCGACACAGCCGTGGGCGATCGCCTTCAACAAAGTCGCCAGAGAGGCAGTCATCAAAGACCCCGCTTTCAAAGAGGGCATGTACGACCCCGCCGAGATCAGGGAGAACGGATTCGCAGGATTCGCGACCGGACGCATGTGCGGACATATCAGCTACCTCAGCCCCCGCTCCATGCAGCAGAAGTTCGGCAGAGCCTATGTCGAGCAGGATGGATTGTACGAGCTTTTCGGCAGATTTCAGGTGGAGCGCTATCTCGACTACAACGGCATGAATTTCGTGCAGTGGTTCGACCCGCTCAGCTTCCTCTACATCACCAAAGCGATCAATATCTTCGATGCGACGCGCAACTACGATTCGCTCGAAGATTCGCTGGGCAGGATCGCTTCGCAGATCTATCTCTGCGCCTTCAAGAGCGATCTGCTCTTTCTGCCCGAAGAGATGCGGGAGATCGCCGATACGCTTCAGAGAATCGGCAAAGGGGATCTGGTACAATATCATCAGATCGACAGCGAATACGGGCATGACGCCTTTCTGGTAGAGCTGGAGAAGTTCTCCGACCATATCACACAAGCACTCGAGGAGTAACAGATGCAAAAAGAAGAGATGAGTTTCGAAGAGAAGATCAACCATGCCAAAGCGATTCTGGAGAAGCTGATGAATCCCGAAATCACCCTCAGTCAGAGTGTAGCCTACTACAAAGAGGGGATCCGGGAGCTGCAGGAAGCGACCAAGCTGCTCGAAAAAGCGAAGCTGGAGTTCGAGAGCTACACCGGCGACGGGGAGGCGTCATCATGAGAGTCGCGGCACTTCAGCTCTCTACCCTGCCCCTGAGCAACAGCAAACTCGACAACTATCTCAAAATCTGCAGCCAGAAAGGGGTGCGTGTCGTCGTCCTCGCGGAGTATGTGCTCAATACCTTCTTCAAAGAGCTGCAGAACATGCCCCGCATGCTGATCGCCGAGCAGAGCCGCCACAAGATCGAAGCCCTCTCCCACTACGCCGGCATGTACGGCTTGATCATCGTCGCACCGATCGTACTGGTCGAAGATGGCAAGGTCTACAAAGCGATCGGCAAATTCAGCTCAGAAGGTGTCGAATTCGTGAACCAGAACTTTCTGATCAACTACAGCCACTGGGATGAGGACAGCTTCTTCGACAACGCCAAAAGCGACGCGATCAACTTCATCCAGTTCGACTATCACGGTATCACCTACGCGGCGATCAACGGCTTCGATATCCACTTCGATCAAGTCTGGATCGAAATGGTCAAACGCGGTGTCGAAGTGGTGCTCGTACCCTCGGTATCGACATTCGGCTCCAATCAGCGCTGGAACGAAATCCTCAAATCCAGAGCCCTGCTCAACAGCATGTATATCCTGCGCGTCAACCGTGTCGGGACCTACAACGACGAAGAGAGCCTCTGGAAATTTTACGGTGAGACCTACCTGATCAACCCCTTCGGCGAGATCGAGAAATCGCTCAACTCCAAAGAGGAGCTGCTGATCATCAACATCAACAAAGAGGAGGTCACCGAAGCGAAAGAGACCTGGAAATTTCAGGAGCAGCTACGTGTACGGGAGATCATATGAGAGACTATTTTCACAGGCAGATTCAGCTCTGGGGTGAAGAGAAACAGTTCGCACTGCAGCAGCGGCGCATCGCGATCATCGGCTGCGGAGGGCTGGGCTCTTCGCTGGGTATCGCACTGGGCAGCAGCGGTATCGGCACGATCCACCTCGTCGACTTCGACCGCGTCGAAGTGCACAATATCCACCGGCAGATCGCCTTCACCCGCAGCGACACGGGCAGATACAAATGCGAGGCCCTCGCCGATCTGCTCACGGCACGCTGCGAATATGTCGATGCCAGACCGTTCGTCGGGGATTTCGATGCATTTGCCAAAGCGGGAATCGAGGTAGACCTCATCATCGACGCCACCGACAACCTCCCCGTCCGTGCCGAAATCGACCGATATGCCAAAACGATCGGCAAACCCTGGATCTACGGCTCCGTCGAAGCGTTTCACGGACAGGTCTGTCTCTTTGAGGAGAGTGATTTCAGCGCATTCAACATCAGCGACAAAGCACCCGCAGGTATCGCGGCGCCGATCGTCATGCATATCGCATCGCTGCAGGCCAACCTCGCGCTGCGCTATCTCGCGGAGCTGCCGGTCAAAAAAGATCTCCTTTACTATCTCTACTTCGACGACGCCGGAGAGCTGATCACACAGAAATTCAACATGCCAAAGGCATAGGGAGCGGGAGATGTCGGAACACGAAGCCAAAGAGGAGAAACTGCAACAGATCGAAGCGTTGCTGAAAGTCTACGGAGGGGAACTGGAGATCGCACCATATGTACTCAAATACCTGAGCGAAGAGGAGCTTGATTCGATTATACTCGGGCTGCTGAAACAGCAGAGCAATGTCATCGAAGCCAATCATGCATGGCTGCAGCAGTTCAAGAAAGAGAACGACCGATAGCGACGCACGGATAAGGTTTATGAAAAAAGGAAGCCGAAGCTACCTTTTTTTTCATAAAGATTTAGTAAGTGATTGTCGTAGTGATAAATTTCAGCTTGCAGTTGCTGATTTTTGAGAATGTCTGACAACCGCATTTCGCGTAGTTTTTGTATCCTACGAGTACTTTCTCTTCGATGGACTCATAGACTGTCTTACATTTTGTGAGGATACATCTTTTGGATACGACGATACCGCCTGTCGTACATGCATCGACACCGCTCTGTTTGTAGTCTACATTGCTCTTTTGCTGCTCTTCCCAGCACTCTTTGTGAGGGATTTTTTTGATGACTGTTTTGTAGATCGGCTCACATTTGACTACCGGAAAATTACACTTGACAGAACCTGCCTGAAGACTTACCGCCAATCCTAAACCTGCTACAACTGCTAAAACTTTGTTCATTTGAACTCCTTTGAAAATTTGATTGTTACACTGAAAGTATATGCGATAAGTTGTCTAGTGTCAATTAATATATTTTTTTATCTATATTTAATTTTTATGATTTTAGCGGTAGTATCTTGCAGTTTTTGGAAAAAGATAGATTTTAACCTTAAATTTAGCAATAAATTTTCAGCTATTCTTGTAACTTTTAATTTACTTATCAAACTATTTGCATTTGTTTTCGCAAATTCTCCCGAAAAAGTGTGTGTAGAATTGGAATATCTCTCTATTTTAACGATTATTTGTGCAGTGTTTGTGTAGAAAAGTGGCCCTCCGGGAGCGAAAAAATCTAAAAGTGGCATGTACTTGAAAAGCACATACTACTTTCTGGCCACTTTTTTCGGAGATTTCTTGTGGAAATAGCGCCGGATATCGCCTCTGAGCTCTTTCATCTGTTTCAGCCCGACATACCCCTGCAGAATCTTGCCGTCTTTGATATAGAGGATCGCCGGTACCTGTGGCGTGCCGTACATCTCCACCACATCTTGCGCCTTGTCGATATCGACCTGATAGATCTTCACCCTCTCTTTTTTGCGGTCGAGCTTCTGCAGATTGCGCTTCATCTCTTTGCAGGGGCCGCACCATGTCCCGTAAAACTCCACGATCACATTCCCTTTGGCCACCTTCTTGTCGAAATCTTTGAGGTTTTTGATATGCTCGAACCCGAAAGCGAGATTTCCGCAGAGCAACACGCCCAGCGTGAGTGCTGAAAACTTCTTCATAGAGAATCCTTTCCTTATTATATATATCTAATAGTATCAGATTATATTCTTTTAATCTATTAATACAAGACAAGTTAGGTAGATAATTTTTGACCTCGTTACGATTGTATACGAATCAGGACAATTTATGCTATAATATATCAGGTACAGCAGATGATTGCTGGCGCAAGCCAGAGGAAAGTCCGGGCTGCAATGAGACAAGGTTCCATCTAACGGATGGCCGGGGAGACCCGAGGGCAAGTGCAACAGAGAGCAGACTTCCGCCTCCGGGCGGTAAAGGTGAAAGGGTGAGGTAAGAGCTCACCGGTGCTCTGAGCGATCAGAGCAGCCAGGTAAACCCAACCTGCAGCAAGAAGCGACTGGTACATGTCTCATACACTATCGCTTCGCTGGAACTCTTTTGTAAAAAAGAGTGTAGACAAATAATCATCCAACGACAGAACCCGGCTTATCGCTGTACCTTTTCCTTCCCTTTTTACATAAAATAGAGTAAAATCCCTCCATCACTACCTCACAAAGGCGACCCGTGCAGAAAAAAGAGGATGAAGCGTCTATCCGGTCCAGGAGCTCCACCGTCGGCTTCGACGATATCATCGGACACAAAAATGTCAAAAAACGACTCAAAGCGATTGTGCGCATCTTTACCAATCCCGAAATCGTCGCTGAGTTCAAGATCTCACCGCCAAAAGGGATGCTGATCTACGGCCCTCCGAGTGTCGGCAAAGGGATGCTTGCACGCGCCTTCGCCAAAGAGGCAAAAGTCCCCTACTTTGAGATCTCCGGCTCCCGTCTCTTCGACGCCGCCTACATCAAAAGCGTCTACGAAAAGGCAAAAGCACAAGCCCCATGTATCGTCCTCCTCGAAGATATCGACATCAAGGGGCTCTATCATGGTACGATCACCAATATCTCCTTTTCCGATGTCGCCAAAGAGATCGAAGATGTGCCTGTCGACAACGGCAAATATGTCTTCACGATCGCGACGGCCGTGGAGCTCGAAGAGATCGACCCCGTCCTCACCGCTCCCGGCAAGCTCGATTTTCTCGTCGAAGTCTCCAAGCTCGATCAGGAGGCGCGCCGCTTTTTCATCGAAAAGATCCTCCAGAAACCCAACGACGGCAAGATCGATGTCAAACGCATCGTCCGCTACATCACCGGACTGGGTGCGGCCGATCTGGAGCGACTCGGCCGCATGGCAGCACTCGCAGTGATCGAACAGGGCAAGAAGGTGATCACCGAAGATATCCTCATCGAGCAGATCAATATCATCAAATATGGCCACAAGCTCGAAAACCAGATGATCAAAAATCTCGAAACCGAGATGAAGATGACCGCCTATCACGAAGCGGCGCATGCCATCGTCTCCTACATCCTGCTGCCCAATGTCAAGATCGAACAGATCACTATCTCCCCGCGCAGCAAAATGCTCGGATTCGTCTCCTACAACACCGAAGATCAGATCGCGACCGTCACCAAAGAGGAGATCTTCAACGATATCTGCGTCCTCCTCAGCGGCCAGATCGCCAAAATCAGAAAGACAGGCAAATCCTACGCCATCGACACCGGTGCGGTCGACGACCTCTATCAGGCGACCTTTCAGGCATACAACGCCATCTCCGTGTTGGGTATGGACAAGCAGCTGGGCTTCATCAACCTCAGCGCCATCAGTCAGAACGACCCCTACTTTTTGAGTGAAGCGATCGAAAAACGGCTCCTCAAGTGGATCGAAGAGGCGCAAAAGGTCGCCACCGCACTCGTGGAGGAGTACTGGAGCCAGATCGATCAGTTAGCCAGAACCCTGATCGAAAAAGAGGTCGTCGAGAGCGACGAACTGGTCAAACTGCTCGGCAAACGCAAACCGCGGCATGTCCTGCCGCGGACACTATAGGAGGAGAATCGCATGCGAAAGAAAAAACAGACCGTCTCGCTGGTGCTCGGAAGCGGCGGCGCACGCGGCTATGCCCATATCGGCGTCATCGAAGTGCTGCAGGAGCAGGGATATGAGATCCGATCGATCTCCGGCTCGTCGATGGGAGCCCTGATCGGCGGCCTCTACGCATGCGGCAAGCTCGATGACTACAAAGCGTGGGTCCTCACGCTCGACATCCTCGATCTGCTCCGACTGCTCGACTTCTCCTTCGCCGCGACCGGCGTCATCAAGGGTGACAAAGTCTTCGATATCCTCGAAAAACTGATCGCCAGACCGGTCAGGATCGAGGATCTGCCCGTCGATTTCACCGCCGTGGCTACCGATATCGACACCCAGAAAGAGGTCTGGTTTCAGGAGGGGGATCTGCTCTCTGCGATCCGCGCCTCGATCGCCATCCCGACGGTCTTCACACCCCAGACCGCAGACAGCCGGCTGCTCGTAGACGGCGGCATCCTCAATCCGCTGCCCACCGTCCCCCTCCTCTCCAACACCAACGACCTGCTCATCGCGGTCAATCTCAGCGGAGCACCCAGAGCAGACACCGGCATACCCAAACCCCACACCACCGCCGAAGAGACGCTCCAGGCAAAGATCGCCGACTTTCTGGACAAAAACTTCTTCACAAAAGAGAGCCGTGACGAAGTCAACTACTTCACGATCTTTTCCAAAACGATCGAAACGATGCAAAATCTCATCACCCGCTACGAGCTCGCCGCCCACCAGCCCGATATATTGATGGAGGTGCCCAAAAACCTCTGCGGCTTTTATGAGTTTCATCGCGCCGAAGAGATCATCGCCTACGGACGACAGATCGCGACCGAAGCGCTCAGGGAGCATGCCAGATTGCAAAATTATCAAGCATAGAAGCAGATTTTTTATCATTCATTCACTCAATTTCGGTATAATTGTATGATCAAAATGCAATCAGGAGGATAACATGAAATTAGACGATACACTTATCATCATCGCGGACCTGGGAGAGCTGAAGGTCTACAAGCCGGTCAAACACGAAGCGATCGTCAACGGAGGGCATGATCTGAAGATATCCTGGTCCCTCGAACTCCTCACCGACCTCGACTACATCGCGGCACACAAAAAGATCAGCGAGATCGTCAGCGACAAAGCGGGCAACTTCAAAGGCGTCAATGTCGAAGACAACAAGATCGAAGATACCCTCGAAAAGCGATCGATCGCGGATGTCGCAGCGGATATCGCGCGTATCGCCGAACACGAACATCCCGGACAGATCTTTCTCGCTTTCCCCAAAGAGCACCATCCCCAGCTGATGGAAGCCCTCTCCCCCGAGGTCAAAGCCAAGATCACCCGGGATCTGGCAGCCAATCTGGTCAAAGAGGACAAGAACAAAATCCTCGATCACTTTCAGAAATAACGCCCTGCAGGGAGGCGGCAGAGACGCCCTCTCCCCGCACCCTACCCCTTTAAACTTCGATTTGGTATAATAGTAACCAAAAACATAAGGTATCTGTCAAACCATGAAATATTACATCGCAACCGATCATGCCGGTTTCGCTATCAAAGAGAGCGTCAAAGAGATCGTCCGCAATCTGGGACATGAGATCGAAGATCTGGGACCCGACTCCGCCGATCGCGTCGACTACCCCGATTTCGCACACAAGCTGGCGCGTGCCGTGCTGGCCGATCCCGGCAGCTTCGGCATCCTGATCTGCGGTACCGGTATCGGCATGAGTCTGGCCGCCAACAAACACGAGGGGATCCGCGCGGCACTCTGCCACGACGCCTATACCGCCGAGATGGCCAGAGCGCACAACGACGCCAATGTCCTCTGTTTCGGTGAGCGCGTCGTCGGTATCGGCGTAGCCGAATCGATCCTCAAAGCCTGGGACGCCACCTCCTTCGAGGGGGGACGGCACAGCCAGCGCGTGGCAAAGATAGAACTGTAGACGATGTTTGGCGACTGGCTGATATACACGCTCTTTCTCTTCGTGATCATCTACCTGCTGATCATGCTCAACTACTACAAGACACTCTACAAGAGAGAGCTGAGTATCAACCAGATCAAAAAGAGCAATATCGACGAGAGCAAGCTGATCATACGCAAGTACCGCCTGCAGCTGCAGCGCGCGATCGGCAACATCGACATCCTCACCGAAGAGCTCGAAAAAGCCAAGAACAACATCAAGACACTGCGCGCCAGAAGCTCCCAGCAGAAGCTGGAAAACGATCAGCTCCAGCAGAAGATCAAAGAGCTCGAAGAGCGCATCGAAGCGCTGATATAAGGAGAATTTTATGGAAATAGAGATGTTCGGATATATTCTGTTCGCCGTTACCCTGCTCGGCTTCTGGGCCGCCAAATACTTCATGTTCAGATAGGAATAGGATGAAAAGACTCACGACCGACGACAGAGCCTACCTGCTGGAGAAGATTCGCGATATTCCCGACTTTCCCAAGCCGGGCATCGTCTTCAAGGATATCACCACCCTGCTCAAGGACCCCAAAGCGTTCGGCTTCCTGATGGATCATCTGCAGGCGCGCTACGAAGAGATGGAGATCGACTTCGTCGCGGGAATCGACAGCCGCGGCTTTATCTTCGGGGCTGCGCTGGCGGACCGGCTCGGCAAGGGATTCGTCCCGATCCGCAAACAGGGCAAGCTCCCCTACACCACGATCGGCGAAAAGTACGCGCTGGAGTACGGTTTCGACGAGATCGAGATCCACATCGACGCCTTCGCATGCGACAAAGAGAAGCCCAATGTCCTGCTCGTAGACGACCTGATCGCCACGGGCGGCACGGCCAAAGCGGCAGCGAATCTGATCGAGAAGTCGGGCGCACACTGTCTGGAGGCATGCTTCATCCTCAATCTCACCTTCCTGCGCGGGCAGCGTGAGCTCGAAAAGATCACACCGGTCTACTCCGTACTGGAGGTCGATTAGATGTATATCCCAAAACCCTCGCCCCACGATCCCGACGAGAAGGGACACTTCGGTATCTTCGGCGGACGCTATGTCCCCGAGACGCTGATGCCGATCCTGCTCGATCTGGACCGGCAGTACCGCAAGCTGCGATTCGACGAAGATTTCTGGCGGGAGGTGGACTACTACTACAAAGAGTATGTCGGCCGCCCCAACCCGCTCTACTACGCCGCCAATCTCAGCGAAGAGCTCGGTGCGAAGATCTACCTCAAACGCGAAGACCTCAACCACACCGGCGCACACAAGATCAACCACTGCATCGCGCAGGCGGTGCTCGCCAAACGGCTCGGCAAGAAGAAGATCATCGCCGAGACGGGTGCGGGGCAGCACGGCGTCGCGACCGCGACCGTCGCCGCACTCTTCGGACTGGAGTGTGAAATCTTCATGGGAGAGAAGGATGTCCACCGACAGGAGCTCAATGTCTTTCGCATGAAGCTGCTGGGTGCGAAGGTGCATGCCGTCACCAGCGGCAGCCGCACCCTCAAGGATGCGATGAACGACGCGATCCGACACTGGGTGACCCATGCCCGCGACACCTACTATCTCATCGGTACCGTCGCAGGCCCGCACCCCTATCCGATGATGGTCCGCGATATCCAGTCGGTCATCGGCTACGAAGCGAGACGCCAGATCCTCGAAAAAGAGCACGAACTCCCCGACTATGTGATCGCATGCATCGGCGGCGGCAGCAATGCGATGGGTATCTTCAACCACTTCCTCGAAGACGAAAAGACCACATGCATCGGCATCGAAGCGGGCGGTCTGGGGCTGGAGAGCAAGCACGGCGCCAGCCTCGCCAAGGGGAGCCCCGGCGTCCTGCACGGGCAGATGAGCTATCTGCTGCAGGATGAGGACGGGCAGATCCTCGAAGCCCACTCGATCTCCGCCGGACTCGACTATCCCGGTATCGGACCCGAGCATGCCTTTCTCAAGGAGATCGGCGCCGCACGCTACGAAGCGATCACCGACGACGAAGCGCTCGACGCCTTCGTCTGGCTCTCCAAACGCGAGGGGATCATCCCTGCATTCGAGAGTTCGCATGCGATCGCCTGGCTCAAAAAGATGCCAGCAGATGAGATCAGGGACAAAATCGTCATCGTCAACCTCTCCGGCCGGGGTGACAAAGATATGATCCAGGCCAAATCGCTGCTCGATTTTGATTAGCATCGGATAGCGGGTGGAAGCGACACTGCTGGCTCTGCTGCAGGAGCATGGATATATCATTCTCTTCTTCTGGAGTATTCTGGAGGGAGAGCTGGGATTGATCATGGCGGGGATCCTCGCCCACACGGGGCATATGCATCTGGCTCCGGCGATCTTCATCGCCGGTCTGGGCGGCTTTACGGGGGATCAGATCTATTTTTATATCGGCAGGTATGCACGCGGCTATATCCATCGCAAGATGCGCAGGCACCGCCGCAAATTCGCGATCGCCCATCTGCTGCTCAAAAAGTGGGGCTGGCCGATCATATTCATACAGCGCTACCTCTACGGATTGCGCACCGTCATCCCGATGTCGATCGGCCTGACGCGCTATCCTGCGGGCAAATTCGCACTGATCAACCTGCTGAGCGCCTGGACCTGGGCGTCGATCACGATATTGCCGGCATACTATTTCGGCGAAGAGATTCTTGGCCTGATCAAATATGCCAAGGCGCACTGGTATTTTGCTTTGCCGGTGCTGCTTGCCGTACTGGCAGGGTTCTATATGTTAAGCAAAAAAATCGAAAAAAATCTTGAGGAGAGAGGGAAAACATTATGAAATTCACCGTAACAGAAGAGAAGATAGCGGCTGTCGCAGCCGATTGTGAGATCGTCATCGTCGTCGACGGCAATCTCGACCACAAATGGGTCCGCGAAAAGGAGGACCTGACGACACTCGATTTCAAGGGCAAACTGGACGATGTCGCCTACCTGCCCCACATGCACCGCGTCTACAGCGGCGTCGATTCACTCGATCGCGACGAGATCCGCCTCGCGGTATCGAGCGCGCTCAAAGCGATCGCCAGAGCGAAGTACAAACGCGTCAAAATCGCCTCCTATGTCAAAGACTGCCCCGTCACCAACACCAAAGCGATCGTCGAGGGGGCGGTACTGGGCAGCTACCGGTTCGAGCGATACAAGAGCGAGAAGAGCCCCGTCGCACTCGAAGAGATGATCATCTCGCTCGAAGAGTACGCAGAGAAAAAGTGCAATCTCGATCCGGCGAAACGATCGGTCGCCGAAGCGGAGATCATCGCCGAAGTGACCAACCACGCCAAAGAGATCGTCAACACCCCGCCCGAAGACATGACGCCGGTCATGCTGGCGGAGTATGCGCGTGAAATGGCCGACGATCTCGAAGATGTCACATGCTTCGTCGGGGATGAAAACTTCCTCGAAGAGCAGAAGATGGGGGCTTTCCTCGCGGTCAGCCGCGCGAGTGCCCATCCGCCGCGATTCATCCATCTGATCTACAAGCCCCAGAACGCCTCTCAGCGATTCGTCTTCGTCGGAAAGGGCCTCACCTACGACAGCGGCGGGCTGAGCCTCAAACCGAGCGAGCATATGGTCTCGATGAAAGCGGACAAGAGCGGTGCAGCGGCAGCGATCAGCATCCTCGAAGGTGCCGCACGGCTCAAAGTGCCGTTCGAGGTGCATGCGATCATCGGGGCATGCGAAAACATGATCGGCGGCAACGCCTACAAACCCGACGATGTCCTCGTCGCCAGAAACGGCAAAACGATCGAAGTGCGCAACACCGACGCCGAAGGGCGGCTCGTACTCGCCGACTGCCTCTGCTACGCGACGGAGCAGAAGCCCGACTACCTCGTCGATCTGGCGACACTGACGGGCGCATGCGTGGTCGCCGTGGGCGAATACACCACAGGCGTCATGGGGCACAGCAGCGCGCTCAAGCACTCGATCATGGCAGCGGCGACCAAGAGCGGCGAACTGACCGGATCGCTCCCCTTCAACCGCTACCTCAGACAACTGCTCAAGAGCAACATCGCCGACATCTCCAACATCAGCTCTTCCCGCTACGGCGGCGCGATCACGGCAGCGCTCTTTCTGGACAACTTCGTCGACGAACCCTACAAAGAGAAGTGGATTCACCTCGATATCGCAGGGCCTGCCTATGTCGAGAAAGATTGGGGCTACAACCAGACGGGCGCGAGCGGTGCGGGCGTGCGCATGTGTCTCTACTGGATGAAGGATCTCGCCTACAAAGCCTCCGATCATCACAAGAAGGAGCAGTAGATGGGTCTGGCAGTAGGTATCGTCGGACTCCCCAATGTCGGCAAGTCGACCACATTCAACGCACTCACCAAAGCGCAGAACGCCGAATCGGCGAACTACCCCTTCTGTACGATCGAACCCAACAAGGCGGTCGTGCCGGTACCCGACAGCCGTCTCGACGAGCTGGCCAAGATCGTCCATCCCGAGCGCATCCAGCACTCCACGATCGACTTCGTCGATATCGCCGGTCTGGTCAAAGGCGCGAGCAAGGGTGAAGGTCTGGGGAACAAGTTTCTCTCCAATATCCGTGAAGTGGAGGTGATCCTCCACATGGTGCGCTGCTTCGAGGATGAGAATATCACGCATGTCGAGGGAGATATCGATCCGCTTCGAGATATCGAGATCATCGAGGGAGAGCTGATCCTCGCCGATATCGAACAGCTGGAGAAGAAGATCACCAAACTCCAGCGCGACGCCAAGACCCAGAAAGATGCCAAAGCGAAACTCGCCCTCGCAGAGGCGCTCAAGGCACATCTGGATGAGCTCAAACCGGTCTCGACCTTCGCACAGAGAGAGGATGAGACCTTTCTGGAGCTGGACAAAGAGCTGCGGTTCCTCTCCAACAAACCGATCATCTACGGCGCCAATACCGACGAAGACGGCCTGCTGGAGGATAACCGGTATGTCCAGGCCCTCAAAGCGCATGCCCAAGAGATCGGCGCCGATGTGATCAAGCTCTGCGCCAAGATCGAAGAGGAGCTGGTGGGCCTCGAAGAGGAAGAGGCGAAAGAGTTTCTCACCGAGCTGGGAATCGAAGAGAGCGGGCTGGAGCAGATCATCCGGACCGCCTTCGCGAAGCTTGGGCTCATCTCCTACTTCACCGCCGGCGTCAAAGAGGTGCGTTCCTGGACGATACACAACGGCTGGACCGCCCCCAAAGCGGCATCGGTCATCCACAACGACTTCGAAAAGGGATTTATCCGTGCGGAGGTGATCTCCTACGAAGATTTCATCACCTACAAAGGCGAACAGGGCGCCAAAGAGGCGGGCAAAATGCGTCTGGAAGGCAAAGAGTACATCGTGCAGGACGGCGATGTCATGCACTTCCGCTTCAATGTCTGAACCAGCCTGACCCCTTCGGCAGCGGCACGGATCTGCCCGTGTCGTCATACCCCCTCTCGCCTATATAGGCTCGCATGCGCGCTACACGCTTGCCAAAATCGGGATGGCTCGCCAGAAAATAACGCCACTTCTCCCCGCTGTCCATGCGTGAAAAGAGCGCCGTGGCATCATGCACATTGCCGTAAGCGCACTGCATCAGATCGAGCCCGTAGAGATCGGCCGAGAGCTCCTGCGACTGCGAATAGCGCGCATCCGCGACGCTCAGCGTCGCACCGAAGAGCGCACCGTACTTTTCGGCTACCGCCATCGAAATCAAACCCGCAAGCAGTGATTTGCCCAGCCCCTTGAGGTGGTCTTTGTGCTTGAAGTGTCCCAGCTCGTGCCCGATGACCGATGCGAGTTCGTTTTCGTTTCGGATCTGATCGAGCATACCGCGCGTGATCATGATCTTGCCGCCCGGGAGGGCGAAGGCGTTGGCTTCCGATTCATCGACGACATAGGTGCGGATTGTATAGGGCAGATCGGCGCATGCCGCCAGCTTGTCGGTGACACGCTGCAGATAGTCGCTGTGGCGCGCGGCACTCATGTTGAAATCGACCTGCGCGAACGACATCAGCCGCTTCTCGCTCTGCGCAGAGAGATGCGCCACCGTATAGTCCACCGCCAGCAGCATCGCCGCATAGGCAACAGCGACGATCAGCGCCAGCGCGACCGTCAGCTTCAGCGCCGTCACGATCAGTGAACCGCGGGGACGGTTGACGCTCTCGTCCGGCAGAGAGGGCGTATACTTCATCGCCAGATCGCCGTCCCGTACGCCACGACCTCCACCGCACCGACATGCTGCGCGGCGTTTTTGGAGATCGAGGCGGTCTCGATGCGGATATTGACGATTTCGCTCGCACCCTCGGCCTCCTCCTTCATCCGGAGGATCGCTTCGCGTCTGGCACGATCGACCAGCGTCTCGTAGGCTTCGATTCTTCCGCCGAAGAAGTTCATCAGCGAAGCGACGAACTTCTTGAAGTAGTCGACCGAAACCACCACCGACCCGCTGACAAGGCGGGTCTCGCGGATACCCTCCTCCCCGAGAGGCCGCTTGAGCATGATCGCCGGCAGTGCCGCAAACGCCTCCTCCCTGCGACGGATCGATGCGTAGTGACGCCGCTCCAGAATCGTCCCCGAAAGATACCCGACACTCAGCAGCACCGCGAAGAGAATCAGATTCTCCATCAGCGCACCTCCACCGCCGTCCCGTAGACATAGAGCTCCGCAGCGCCCGCTGCGACCGAAGAGGTGGAGAAGCGGACATTGAGAATCGCGTTGGCACCCAGCGATTTGGCCTGCAGCTTCATCCGCTCGATCGCCTCCTCCCGCGCCTCCGAGAGCAGCTCGGTATATCCCTTCAGCTCCCCGCCGAAGATATTCTTGAGACTCGCCGCGATGTCGCGCCCCACATGCTTGGCTCGCACCGTCGAACCCGACACGACGCCGAAATGGCGGACGATTTCACGGTTTGGGATATATTCGATGTTGGTCACGATCATCCTGCTCTCCTTTGGGTTTTTGAAAATTATAGCGATTTTTCACTATCATACGCACATGAATGATTACCGTCCGATGTGCTACCGCTGCAACCGCCCGCGTGCCTGCTGCCTCTGCGATACGATCCTGCCGATCGAGACACGGACGCAGTTTGTCATCCTGATACACCCCAAAGAGTTCAAGCGGATCAAAAACAACACCGGCCGCCTCACCCACCTCTCGCTCCCCAATTCGCTGCTGCTGTGCGGTATCGACTTCAGCCGTCACAAAGCGCTCAACGCCATACTGGACGATCCGCAGAACCACTGCGTCATCCTCTACCCCGCTGCCGATGCTCTGCCGCTCGAAGAGAGCGATCTCCCACCGGAGGGGAAGCGGCTGGTGATCATCCTCATCGACGCCACCTGGGCGAGCGCCAGACCGATCCTGCGCCAGAGCACCAATCTCCACGCCCTCCCCCGCATCACCTTTCGTCACGGCGGCAGCTCCGCCTACGGCTTCAAGCGCCAGCCCTTCGCAGAGGCACTCTCGACGATCGAATCGACCCATGCCGTCCTGAAAATCCTGCACGACAAAGGTATCGAAGCGATCACCCCGGCACAACTCGAAAATTTCCTCTCGCCGTTTCATAAAATGGTCGATTTTCAACGCAGATTTAACCCCTGATATGGTAGACTTTCGTATAAGGAAAGTTTATGAAAGAAGATATAGCGAAACTACTCGCAAGAGTCGGGGTGGGCGTGCTGCTGCTCTTTCACGGCGTCGACAAAGCACTGCACGGCGTCAGCTTCATCGAGGGGATGCTCAGTGCCCATGATCTGCCCGATGTCGTCACCTACGGCGTCTATATCGGGGAGATCGTCGCACCGCTGATGCTGATCGCAGGCCTGATGACACCGCTGGCCGCACTGATCGTCATCGTCAATATGGTCATGGCGATCATGCTCGCCTACTCGGATGCGATCTTTTCGATCGATGCACACGGCGCATGGGCGATCGAAGTACCGATGCTCTACCTGATCGGCGCACTGGTGATCGCCCTCCTGGGACCGGGGAGATTCAGCGCAGATTATCTGCTGTATGAGAAGCGGCGGTAAA
>CAYLLC010000016.1:20492-24084 GCA_964384355.1 uncultured Sulfurospirillum sp.
CAGATGTAAACTTTCCCACCCGTGCGCTCACGACAGATCCCCGAACAGCTCCGCCGTATCGAGCCCGTAGAAGGCTTCGAGCTCACGATAGATGTCGGGGAAGTGCTTTTTGAGGCTTTTGGGCTTTTCGAAAAAGAGTTCGCTCACCACCGCGAAAAACTCCGCTTCGTTGGTCGCTGCGTAGGGGCCGATGAGGCTGTATTTCTCCAGATAGCGTCCTTTGCGGAAGTGCTCCGCCAGTCTGGTGTAGTTTTTGAACATCACCTGCGTCCACGCATAGTAGCGGCTGCGATCCAGCGGCGGTACGCCGTCTGCTGCGCCATCTTCGTAATCGAGCTCATGGGCCAGCTCATGCACGATGACATTGTGTTTGCCGGGGTGATAGACCTCTCTGCGCGCTTCATTCCATGCGACGACCACCGTGCCCCCTGCCGACTCTCCCTCCAGCAGAAATTCCCCTCTGGTAAAGATACCGCCGCTCGCTTCGATGCGGTGTGTGATGACATCGTTGGGGTAGATGACGATCGTATGCAGCCCCTCGAAGCAATCCTCCCTCCCCAGCTGCAGCAGACATGCATAGAAGGCGATGACCACCTGCATCTCTTCGCTCAGTGTCAGATCGACGGGGCGAAACTCTTTGGTCGCGATGAAAAATCGGATCGAGTCGTGGATCTTCGATTTCAGATCCTCCGGCAGCCTGCGATAGTGGGGAATCCGCTGCAAAATCTCTGCATAGCCGGGTGGCAGGGGCGTAGCGCGGATACGCTTCCATAGCCGCATGCGTCTGAAGTAGCCTATGCTCTGCCACACCAGAAAAAGCGCTATCAGCGCGAAAATGAATGTCATCATAAAAAGATAATACATGGCACTTCCAAATTTATGCTAAAATAACGGTATCAAACGACAAGGAGGAGAAGATGAAACTATTGCTCATGTTTCTGATGATGGGCTCTCTGCTCGATGCCGGAGAGTTCACCCTCGCCAGCGATACACTCAAAGGGCAGCTGACCAAAAAGGAGGAGTTCAACGGCTTCGGCTGCAACGGCGAAAACCGCTCACCCGAACTCCACTGGAGCCATCCGCCCAAAGGGACCAAAAGCTTCGCGATCACCGTCTACGATCCCGATGCGCCGACCGGCAGCGGATGGTGGCACTGGATCGTCGTCAATATCCCTGCCACCGTCATGCACCTGCCGCAGGACGCTTCAGCGAAGCATCTGCTCCCCAAAGGCGCGATCGAAACGGTGACCGACTACGGCAAGCCGGGATTTGGTGGTCCATGCCCGCCAAAAGGGGACAAACCGCATCGCTATATCTTCACCGTCTATGCGCTCGACACCGACAGACTCGATGTCAAACCCGATACGGACAGTGCGCATGTCGGCTTTCTGATCAACCGACATGCTATCGGCAAAGCCTCTCTCATCTCCTACTACGGCCGCTGATCTCCGAGGCGCTATTGGGCAGCCTCGGGGACGGCGATCGGCAGATGGGGACGGTTGAGCATCACCCAGTGAAAGAAGACGATCAGCGCGAAGAAAGGCGCCAGTATATTGATGACCGGCATCAGGTTGAAGAGCGATGTCGCCAGAGCGATCCCCCAGAGGACGAAGGTGTGCCGTTTCAGCATCTTGATCTCTTCGTCGCTGGCGTAGAGTGATGCCGCCGCCAGAAAGTAAGATTCCCTGATCAGCCACGCCCAGAAGAGCACCTGCAGCGCCATATTGACAAACGGTACGAAAAAGAGCGGGAAAAAGAGCAGCATCAGTACAAAGAAGATCACCGCATCGCGCGTCGCGATACGCAGAAAATGCCTCTTTTTGTAGCTCTCCACCAGATTTTCACCCGGATACTCCCGCTCCTGCAACTTCTGCAGAAAGGGCTTGTGATAGAGCAGTACCACCAGTGAAAGCGAGACGATGAAGAGATTGTAGAAGAAGAGCGCCGCCAGCATGAGCGCCACACCCACCTGCAAGGTCTGAAACGGGAACCAGGTCAGTACTTTGGAGACTTCGGAGTAGACGAAATCCCAGTTGAAAAACGCGAACAGCGTCCATCCCAGTGCGATCACGAGCAGCAGGAGAATCGAAAAGTATTCGAACTTCTCTTCGGGCACGAATTTGAGTATCGGCACATGGAAAATAGCGATGATGACCCCGAAGGTGATCAGCACGACCTGAAACCAGACAAATCCGCCGATCAGAAATGCGCCGTTTGCCTTGAGAATCGAAAAGGGCACCCATCCGATCATCGATGATGTGACGCCGACCACCGGCTGCCACAAAAACCAGGCGATCCCCAGCCACAGCAGCGCCAGCGGTATCCCCGTCATCAGCGCGACTCTGATGACGGGCCAGCTCAGCGTATCTCTGATCCCCAGCAGCAGTGCATGCGTAACTTTCATAATTCCTCCTTCAGATGCCGTCGACAGCGATCGGCGATCGTAGATTATTCATACTTGGCGCGTATCTCCGCCTTGAGCTCGTCGAGCGCATCCTGCATCACCTTCAGCAGCAGCTCCGCCGCCTCTTTTTCATTGGTCTCCGGTACATCCCAGCTCGTGATGCGATTGTTGGCGTTATAGAGCAGACGGAGCTCCTTTTTGATCTCCTCTTTTCTACTCTCCAACTCTTTTTGAACAGCGTCCATAGGTATCCTTTCATATATTCGATGATATTTTGCGTGTCACTATGAAATTATAGAGCGATGCCGCTTCATTGTCAAGTCAGTTGGCTAACACTCGCCGCTTTTACCCTCTCATCGCATACATGTTACAATAGCGACAGAGAAAACAGGGGAGAGATGCACAAGGAGCGGATATGGCAGAGGCGGAGCTGGGGCGAACCCTCTTTTTTCTGGCGGAGATTTTTCTGGCGACCCTGCTACTGGGCACGCTGCTGCAGCGCGCGCGCATCCCGATCATCCTCTCCGCACTCTTCGTAGGCATCGCGATCCACTATCTCCCGCATGCCGCCATACTCAAGAGCCGGACCTATCAGACGATCTTCTCTTTTCTCTCCGATCTGGGTGTGCTCTTTCTGCTCTTTTATATCGGGTTGCAGATCGATGTGCAAAAGATGCGCAGGATGCGCGGCGACATCGTCACGCTGACCATGCTCAACACCATCGTCCCTTTCCTCTTCGGCATGGCTGCCATGCTCCTCTACGGATATGGCTGGATGATCGCTTTCGTCATCGGTATGACACAGATGCCCACGGCCGAAGCGGTCATCGTCCCGATCCTCGACGAATTCAGGATGATCAAAACACGCATCGGCAGTTTCATCATCGGGGCGGGTATCCTCGACGATGTCATCGAAGTCTTTCTCGTCGCATTCGTCTCGGTCTGGATCGGTCTCCGTGCCGGTGAAGCGACCGGCAGCGACGAGATCACGATACTCACATTCGGGATTCTCTCCTTTCTGCTCTTTTCGTGGATCGTCTATCGCTACTTCTATCTCCTCTTCGCTCGCTTGATCCCCCGAAACAGCATCTCGCTGCTGATCCTCTCACTCATGATGCTCTTCATCTTCGGCGCCTTCAGCGAAAAGACCGAGATCGGCATGGTCGTGGGAGCGATCTTCGCAGGGAT
>CAYLLC010000016.1:24184-28134 GCA_964384355.1 uncultured Sulfurospirillum sp.
GCATGGCATGCCGAGCCTCCCGCCCATGTCGCACGGATACTCGACACCGATACCAAAGAGGGACTGCATGCGTCCGATATCCCGCAGAGACTCTCACGATACGGCAGCAACGCGCTGATTCAGGTCGCTTCGACGCCCTGGTATCGCATACTATTTTTGCAGTTTACCGATACGCTGATCCTGATTCTGATCGCTGCTGCGGCCGTCTCCGCTGCGATAGGCGAGATCACGGATGCAGTGACGATCATGATCATCGTCGTGCTCAACGGCATACTCGGATTCGTGCAGGAGTACAACGCCCAGAAAGAGATCGACGCGCTGCGCAGCATGCTCCGCCCCACCGCCAAAGTGATTCGCGACGGCAGAGAGCAGATCATCGAGGCCGTCGAAATCGTACCCGGCGATATCGTACTGCTGGAGATCGGTGACAGCGTACCCGCAGACCTGCGGCTCATCGAGGTCAGCAATCTCAGAATCGACGAATCGGCGCTGACGGGCGAGTCCGCACCCGTCGCCAAATCGATCGGGCCGATACCGCCGCAGAGCACGCTGGCACTGCGCAGCGACATGGCATGGATGGGGACCACCGTCGTCAACGGCTGGGGCAAAGGGATCGCCACGGCGACCGGCATGCAGACGGAGTTCGGCAAGATCGCGACGATGACCCAGAGCGTAGAGCAGAAGCCGACACACCTGCAGAAAAAGCTGGCACGGCTGGGCAAGAGACTGGGACTCTACTCCATACTGGTCTCGATCGCGGTCGCACTGATCGGATGGCTCACCGGCAAACCGCTGATGGAGATGTTTCTCACCGGCGTCTCGCTCGCGGTCGCCGTCGTACCGGAAGGATTGCCTGCGGTCGTCACGATCACGCTGGCACTGGGCATCAGGGCGATGGTCAGACAAAAAGCGCTGCTGCGGCACCTGCAGGCGGCCGAGACGCTGGGTGCGGCGACCGTCATCTGTACCGACAAGACCGGTACCATCACCAAAAACCAGATGACCGTCAAAAAGATATGGATGCCCGGCGAGAGCCTCGATGTCACCGGTACCGGATACGACCCTGCCGGCCACTTCGAAAAAGAGGGCAAACGGCATGATTACCGTCATGACACACAGCTGCAGCTGCTGCTGAAGAGCGCCCTGATCTGCAACCACGCCTCACTCCGCAAAGAGCCAGAGGGCTGGAAAATCATCGGAGAGCCGACCGAAGCCGCGCTCATCGTCTGCGCCTACAAAGCCTGGATGAACCGCCCCGATGTCAGGGTGATCACCGAGTTTTCGTTCAATTCCGAGCGCAAACGCATGAGTGTCGTCACCGAAGAGCACGGCAAACGGATCGTCTACCTCAAAGGCGCGCCCGAAGTGGTCCTGCAGCGCAGCACCCAGCTCTGTGACGGGGGCAAGGCCATACCGATAGAGCCTGCCGCGAGAGATCGTATCGCAGCGGCCTACGACCGGATGGCCTCAGACGGCCTGCGCACACTGGCGTTCGCATACAGAGAGCTGCCAGACGGCATCCCGCTCGATGCGGCACATGTAGAAGAGGAGCTCTGCTTTCTGGGTATCGCGGGTATCATCGATCCTCCGCATGAGGAGGTCCCCGATGCCCTCGCAGCTGCGAAAAACGCCGGTGTCAAAGTGATCATGATCACCGGTGACAATCCCAAAACCGCCAGAGCTATCGCCGAAAGTGTCGGCCTGCAGATCGACGCAGCCCTGACGGCCGACGATGTCGAAGCACTCGACGATGCCCGGCTGCAAGAGAGACTCCGCGGGCATCCTCTCTTCGCCAGAGCCAGACCCGCGGACAAACTCCGCATCGTCAAAAATCTCCAGCAGATGGATGCAGTCGTCGCGATGACCGGAGACGGCGTCAACGACGCACCCGCGCTCAAACAGGCCGATATCGGAATCGCGATGGGGCAGAAAGGGACCGATGTCGCCAAAAGCGCCTCAGACATGGTGCTGCTGGACGACAACTTCGCCACGATCATCCGGGCACTCAGAGAGGGGCGCAGGCAGTACGACAATATCCAGAAATTCGTCCGCTACCTCCTCTCCTCCAATACCGGTGAGATCATCGCGATCCTCATCAATATTTTGCTCGGGGGGCCTCTGATCCTCCTGCCGGTACAGATCCTCTGGATGAATCTGGTCACCGACGGTATGACGGCCGTCGCACTGGGGCTCGAACCGGCCGAAAAGGGGATCCTCGACCGCCCTCCGCGCCCACAGGAGGAACCGATCCTCGATCGATACGGTGTGCTGATGATCCTCATCCTCGGTACCTACATCGCTCTGGCGACCCTCTGGCTCTACCACCACTACCTCTCCGGCGGTGTCGCCGATGCGGCCATACTGGCGCAGACAGTCGCTTTTACCGGTATCATCATCCTGGAGAAGGCCAATGTCTTCAATTTCCGCTCACTCAGCGGTCCCATCGCACTGACGACGGGATGGTTCTCCAACCGCTGGGTCCTGCTGGCCGTGGCCGTCACCGTAGCACTGCAGGCGTGTGCAGTCTATCTCCCCTTTTTGCAGGAGATACTCCATACGACTGCACTGGGATGGAGAGAGTGGGGTATGATCTTTGGCGCGGCGCTGCCGCTCTTCGCAGTGACTGAGCTCTACAAATATATCCGATACAGGAGAAACAGATAATGGACTGGCACCTGACACTACAGATCGTCATCGCAATCGTCATCGGCCTGATGATCGGCCTGCAACGGGAGATCTACTACCGTCGCAACAACCGGCATGAATTCGCAGGAACACGTACCTTCGCACTGATCTCGCTGCTGGGATACCTGAGCGCATGGCTGGGCAAGAGCATCCCATGGCTGCTGCCGACGATGCTGCTGGTGTTCGGACTGGTGGTGATCGTCGCATTCGTCTACAAGATCTTCTACACCACAGCCAAAGGTGCTACGAGTGAAATCACCGCGCTGATCACCTTCCTGCTGGGCATCATGGTCTACGACGGACTGCTCAAATACGCCCTCTTCACGGCCGTCGTGCTGATCGTACTGCTCGAGTTCAAGAGCAAGTTCATCCTCTTCGAGGAGCATGTCGCACCCGAGGATTCACAGGCCGCCGTGCTCTTTCTGGCGATGACCTTCGTCATACTGCCGCTGCTGCCGGACAAGACGGTCGATCCCTTCGGCGTATTCAATCCCTACCAGACATGGCTGATGGTGGTCCTCGTCGCCGGTATCTCTTTTGTCGGGTATGTCGCGATCAAGATACTCGGTACCAGGCGCGGTGTCTACCTGACCGGGATCTTCGGCGGGCTCATCTCCTCGACCGCCGTATCGATCACCCTCTCCAAGCTCTACGCACTCAAACAGAGCTTCCTCAAAAACTATGCCGGCGGTATCGCCATCGCATCGACTTTCATGTATCTGCGTGTCCTCTTCGAAGCGGCGATCATCAACTACCGCCTCGCCGAAAAACTCGCCCTCCCCTATCTGGGTGCGGCAGTCACCGGGCTGCTCTTCGTACTCTATCTCTACCGCACATCACAGACCCACGAAGTAGAAGAGGCATCGGTACGCACCAATCCCCTCGAACTCTCCGAAGCGCTGAAACTGGGGCTCCTCTTTGGCTTGATTCTGGGATCGATCGGATTCTTTCAGGCGCGTTACGGCGATGCCGGTGTCTATGTCGTCTCCGCTCTCTCGGGACTGACCGATGTCGACGCGATCACCCTCTCCCTCTCCAAACTGGCAGGCACCAAAATCAGCCCGACCGCCGCAATCTACGGCATCGTCATCGCCAGTGCAGTCAACTCCGCCGTGAAGCTGGGCATCGTCTTCGTACTGGGAGGGCGCAAACTGGGAGGGTATATGACGGTTTTTTATCTATTGACCATCGGTGCGATGGTGGGAGGATTGTTTTTTGTGGGGTGAGAGAGCCGGGTTTTAGAAGAAGTCGGCTATTTTCCACTT
>CAYLLC010000017.1:0-10629 GCA_964384355.1 uncultured Sulfurospirillum sp.
GCGCTCACCGCCTTTCCCGACAGCTACCTGCGTATGGAGGTGGAGGATCGCATGCATCCGGTCTACAGCTACTACATCGATCTGCAAGAGGGCGTGACGGAGGAGGATATCGAGCGGGGATGGCAGCGCGTGCGTGCGGATCTGAAGCTCGGAGATTTCAGGCAAAAGCAATAGCTTCTGCTATACAATAGAGCAGACCGATACCCGCAAGGAGCCAAGATGATCCGCCTCTGCACACTGACCGCCGCCCTGCTCTTTCTGAACGCATGCAGCAGCGACTACTACTATTACGACCACGGCAAAAAGGTCAGACTCACCAGACTCCACGAAACGACGACGATCGGCGATAAGCCTGTCACCTGGTACAAGAGACCCGACGGCAAACGCGTCGGCGTGAGAAACGAGCTCATCGTGCAGTGCCGAAAAGGCGTCGATTGCCCGAAACACCTCGCGAAATATCATCCCAAAAGCGTTTCACCCCTCTCCGACACCCTCTGGCTCATCGGGACCGCATCGCAGCACAGGCTCTTCGAAATCGCCGACCAGCTCCGCCACGACCCCGACATCCGGCTTGCAGAGCCCAATCTCGTCAGGAAAAAG
Organism: uncultured Sulfurospirillum sp.; assembly: GCA_964384355.1. Lineage (GTDB taxonomy): Bacteria > Campylobacterota > Campylobacteria > Campylobacterales > QNZT01 > QNZT01. The sequence continues at coordinate 601 of CAYLLC010000017.1, forward strand.
TACCTGCGGAGATAGTTTAAGCAGCTTCCTCTTCAGGAATCTGCAGCATACTTTCTATACTGAGATGGTAGTCCAGACTCTCCCACTCGATACCGGTTTTTTTACAGATGAGTTTATAATTTTTCAGCTCTGCCAGAGTCGCTTTTTTTAACGGCTCATACCAATCCATGGGTGTAGAAATTATCCTTCCGTCATCAAGTTTTACATGCAGATATGTATCGTCAAAATGGACCTCTTTACCTTTTATCAAACCACTCATTCCATCTCCTTTCAAACTCTTGCCGATGCTCTTTTACCACATCAAGTACAAATTTCAAATCCTTTGGTTTCAGGTAATTTTGCACTACTTTTAAATTGTCCAGTTCTATCTTGGCAAAATCATCATTTTTCATTACATGGATATGTTTTGGCTCATGCTCATTGGCATAAAAGAAAAACTTAAAACCATTTTTATTCAACAAAGTAGGCAAATATCTATCCTAAAATCATACTTTCACTATTTTAGCAAAAATATTTTGGTTTTGCTCCACTTTCACCAGGAAACCATCAGGATATGCATGACTTCAGCGTTACTTTCTGTCATCCATGATAGGAAAATCGACATTTAATTTTTTGATTTTTGCATGATCTTGATTAAGTATTGTTCTTGAGGAATCAAAAAGCAGAAAAATGGTGACCCGTAGGGGACTCGAACCCCTGTTGCCGGCGTGAGAGGCCGGAGTCCTAACCGCTAGACGAACGGGCCACAAAGAGTGTCGTCAGGACATTTGAGCGGTGATTATAGGCAAACTTTGCTTATAAAAAGTTGATACCGGACGATATAGAGGTAAATATTTTCGGAGCGGGACTTGGCTTTGTTTTCACGCACTTACAAATGTTTCAACTGCGGCGCACCGATCGAGGGTGTCGTCTGCCCCTACTGCCACAGCCGAAACGGTATCGATCTCAAGCAGAGCTTCGAAGTCTACGAAAACCCCGATCGCACCTGCCCCAACTGCGACATCCCGCTGCACACCCACCTCGTCGACGAAGAGGAGCAGCTCTATATCGAGCGGTGCGACCGCTGCGAGGGGATATTTTTCGATTTCGGAGAGATCGAGGAGATCATGCAGCGGGAGATCACGCCATCGGAGCGCTACAATCTCCGCCTCCTCGACCAGATCAAAAACAACCCCCTCGTACGCGAAAGGGAGATCCGCTACAAAAAGTGCCCCGAGTGCGGGAAGGTCATGCAGCGCATCAACTACCAGAGTAGAAGCGGTGTCATTATAGACCGCTGCGCCGATCACGGCTACTGGCTCGATGCCGGAGAGCTGCGACAGATCATGGAGTGGGCGAAGCTGGAAGGGGTACGAGATTTCACGCCGATGCAGCACTCCCCGGCTGCGCCGTCCTCCGCACCCGCCGCCGGACCGACAGGAAGATACCGTGCGATCGATTCCGCCGAGTGGGGATTCGACCCGATTGTCGGTTTTCTCAGGAAGCTCTACGGCCTGTAGGCTTACCGGCTCCTGATCGCATCGATGACGCTGAAGCGCTCGGAGTGGTTGAAGGTATGCACCGCTACCAGATCGTCGGCGAAGTCGGCGCGGATATGCTGTGCGGTGCGCTCTTCGTAGCGCGTTTTGTCGAGTGTGACGATTTCGTTGATCACCAGTCCTCTGCCGTAGACGCCGCTGCAATCCTGCGCCGGTCGGAAGAGTCGGCCATCCTTCTGCAGCAGATGCCCCGCAGGTCTGGCCGTCGTGACATCCTGTACGACGGGATTCATCGGATGTGCGATCCAGTCGTCGCTGCGGAAATCCTCGCAGTAGTAGAGACAGAGCTCGTCATTGAGCGAAAAGCCCTCTTTTGCAGCGATATTGACGAACATCCACCAGAGCCCGTCCCGGAAAAAGAGCGTCGCATCGACCGCCTTGACCCCCTCCATCATCGTGCGTACCTTTCTCCAGCGGTAGGGGAACGCCTCCGCTTCGTAGAGATCGACGGTCCCGTTTTCATGCGTCTCGGGCACCATATAGTAGCGCCCCTCATGGCGGAATATATTGGGATAGGAGAGGTGATAGGGCTTGCGCAGAATCTCCTGCGGATTGACGAACCGCTTCTGTGCTTCGTCATATTCGCTGACCAGCAGATACCCTTTGAGCGTGGTGTAGTCGAGCTCTTCGTAGAAGAGATAGCTCTTCTCCCCCTCATCCACGACAAACGGATCGGCCTGAAAGTGATCGTCCGAGGGGAGCGGGATGCGCTGGTACGCACCCAGATCGGGGCTGATGCCGCCCTGCGGATTCTCGCTGTAGAGGATGATCCAGCGATCCATCTTGAAAAACCGGCGCGCGGTGAATTTGAGGTATTTGCCGATCAGCTTGCATGCCGCTGCGATACTCTGCGAATTGGTCGGAGCGAGTCTGCCCAGATCGTCGCTGAACCCGAACTGAAAATCGGGAAATTTCCGCTCGACATAGTTTTCGATCGGATGCTGATGGTAGAAGTAGGTTTTGGCCTCTTTGTCGTCGAAGTAGGCCGCACCCTTCGCATGCAGCCGCGATAGCTCCCGCACCGCCATCATATGCGAGCGCCACATGATCTGCTCGTAGTTCTTGCGCATCGATTTCTGATGGGTGACCGTCCTGTAGCGGTCGAGGATGTAGCCGTACTCCAGCGCGCTGCCTACGCGCTCCAGCCGTACCTCCGTATGCGGGATATTTTCGATCACTTCCCAGAATCCCACAGGCCGGCAGCTGCTGCGATACTCCCAGATGCCGTGTTTCGCGGCTTTCAGGAGCGCTCCGGTGATCGCTTTGAACCCGAAGTTGAGCAAGACATCGAGACGGTGCGCAGCGATCTCCTCCGCTTGCGCCGCATCCAGATCGTCGAAGGCATCGCGCTCCTGCGTCGTCACCTCGAGCAGTTCGGTGTCGGCGATGGTATCTGCGATCGAGACCTGCGCCAGATAGGGGGCACTGCGACCGAAGAGCTTCGCATCCAGCCGCTGCAGCATGCGATAGAGCATAAATCGTTTCGATCCGGCATAGGGATCGTAGCTTTTTTGCTTCCTGACAAAGAGCGCGATCTCGCACCACGGCTTCTGTCGCAACTCCTCGATAATCTCCGCCTGAAAACGCGGCAGCGCCGTATCGTCGATCAGTATCCCGATTCGCAATCTATCCATCTCTTTCCTCTGCTTTTTTCGATACGCTAATATCGTCCAAAAAGCCGATCACTGCATCTTCGAGCCGCTCGAACGCCTTTTGCATCCCTGCTACGACGCTGCGCGTCTTGCGCATATCGACGGGGACCCGCAGCGATACGACCCGCTCTTTGCCCCCGATACGGATGATCGCATCCAGATAGACCGCATCGCGATAGGCGATGAAGCGCGTGACGGAGATGGAGACGACCGCATCGAGCCGCTGACTCGCCTCCCACGGATAGTGCAGTACATGCGCGCCCTGCAGGCTCTTTTGCAGGTCGAAGATCAGCGTATCGGTCAGATCGTCGGGGAGATCGACCGCCCAGTCGGCATCCTCCAGATAGGTGATGCGGTTGTCCGCATGCTGGATCGCGATCTTGCCGTCTTGCATGTAGCCCGGCAGCCGGATACGCTCTACCCCGATCACCTTCCCCGCCAGTTGGCCGCGGCTCGTCAGCGCATGCGGCGCGGCGATCGTATAGTGGGCTTTGGTCGCGCAGCCTGCGAGCCATCCTGTCAGCAGCAATATCCATATCTCTTTCATCTATCTCTCTCCGAATATGAGTGCATTGGGTTTTTTCTCCAGTTTGTCGGTCAGCTTCTCGAGCGATCTGGCCGCCTCGGTCAGGGACTTGAGCGTGATCGTGATCTCCCGTGAGAGCGCCGATCGCTCGCCGTTGGCCTGCAGCAGCGCATTGACCCCGCGCAGGGTATGCTCCGTCTGGTCCAGGATCTGCAGCAGCCGTTTCGGCGTCTGGCGGAGTGCCGGATCGGAGGAGATCTTTCTGAAGTTGCGTGCGATGACGGTGAACTCCTTGAGCAGCTTGACGCTCTGGCGCGAATTCTGATCGATCGCGCTTTTGGTGCTTGCGAGCAGCCCTTCGATATCGAGGGCGTTGACCTTGTCGAGAATCAGCGACAATTTCTGCGCGATATCGACTTCGTTGCTCTCGACGGTCGGGATGATCTCCTTACCGCCGAGCTTCTCTATCCTGCGCTGCCCCTCTTTGCCCTCGTAGACCAGCTCGATATACTGGCTGCCCGTGATCGGATCGCTCTGCGCCACACGCGCCCGCAGTCCCTTCTCCACCGCACGCTCGAAGAAGTGTTTGGTGTCGTTGGTATCTTGCGTGACCTGCTCGGCGAAAGCGGAGGTATCGATGATCACTTCGATCGTGGAGATGATCTTTTTGACGCTGTGGTCGAAGTCGGAGTGCATCGCTACGACACTCCCGACCTGAAATCCGAAGAACTCGACCGGCGCACCGATGTCCAGCTTGGCGATCGGCTCGTCCACCAGCAGATAGAAGTGGTGCTGATAGCTCTTGCCCAGGCCGATACGCTTCTTCTGCATCGCAAGCTTGTCTTTGTAGAGAAAGAAGACATGGCTGATCCCCTGCTGCTTCTGATGGTGGATACGCCGCGGCGTATCGAATGTGATACCGGCATTGAGGATGCGGGACATCGGCGCGAGGTCAAGGTTGAATCCCGAGTGGTTGAAGGTGAAGCTGATGTTGCTCATGAGCCAGAATTTCGTCTCTTCGCTGATATAGTCGGTGTAGGGGTGCTGGATAAAGACGCTGAAATCGACATGCGAGCCGTCTTTGGAGAGTTTGACCTCTTCGATCTCCCCGACGCGGATCTTGCGGTAGTAGACGGGGCTCCCCTGGTGGAGGTTGCGCGAATCCGGGGCGCTGAGCCGGTAGCGGTAGCCGGTGTCACTGTTGCGATCGATGTAGGGATGGTCGAGCCCCTCGTACCACTTGACGATCTTGCCCCGCTTCTTGCCGCGGGAGTACATCTGGATATAGGTCCCCGACAGCAGCGTATCCAGACCGCTGATCCCGCTGGTTCCCACCTCGGGCTTGACGATCCAGAATTTCGTATCCGCATGCAGGAAAGGGGTGGCATCTTTGTGCATGCGCACCGTGACGACGACCCCTTCGCCCGCTTCGTCGAGCGAGATATCCTTGACCACGCCGACGGGGACATCATGGTATTTGACATAGCTCTGGTTCGCCTGCAGGCCGCTGTTTTCGGAGAAGTGGATCCTGATCTCGGGGCCCAGCTGCGCATAGTACTGATACGCGAACCACGCCGAAATCAGCAGCGCCGCGACCGGGACGATCCAGATCGAAGTGAGCCATCCGACGAGACTGCGCTTTGGCTTGTGGGTTTTGGGTTCATGAATCTGCATCTTCTGCCTCCTCTTCTTCGATTCCTCTGACGATCATGCGGGTATCGAAACTGTGCGCCGCCAGCATCGTGAAGATCACCATCAGCGCAAACGCCGTCGACGCCACGCCGGGAATGATCCGCACATACGCGAACTGCACCAGCGTCGCCAGTATCGCCACCACGAATACATCGACCATCGACCACGGCCCGATCACTTCGGTGATATAGAAGAGCTTATGTTTGTCCACTCTCGATGCGGTGGTCCTGAGCCTGACTGCAATCAGCAGGTAGAGTAGCATAATAAATTTGACGATCGGCACAAAAACCGACGCGAAGAGGATGATCACCGCGATCGGATAGGAGCCGTGCTCCCACAGTGAGATGATACCCCCGACGATCGTATTCTCCTGCTGCCGCCCGAACTGCGTCGTGATCAGAATAGGATAGATATTCGCCGGGATGTAGAGTATCATCGCCGTAATCAGAAAAGCCCAGCTGCGCTGATAGCTCTTCGCCTTTTCGTGGTAGACGCGGTGACGGCAGCGGCGACATACCAGCGATTCACCCGTGTCGATATTGACCGCCGAGCAGATCGGACATGCGATATAGTCATGCCGTGCCATCGTAGATCTCCTCCCGCAGATCCCACAGATCCGCCAGCCGTATCCCGCGCGTGATGTAGATATCGAGCACGATAAACGCCGCCAGCGCGAAAAAGGAGGTCCCGAACACGATCTGCGCATAACCGATCAGCTTGACCAGCGCCACCAGCAGACTGATCAGAAAGATTTCGACCATATTCCACGGCCGAAGCAGCGCGAGCATGATCAGCAGCCTGCGTGTCGTCTCGTATCCCCGCCGCAGCCGAAAGAGCACCGTCACGAAGAGGTAGATCACCACATAGAGCAGCGGGATGAAAAAGATCAGGAAACTCACGATCAGCCCGACAACGAAAAAATCCTCTTTGAAAAGCGTCACGAAAACGAACGGAAGCGTCAGATCATGCCAGATACCGTTGATCTCGATCCGCACGATCGCGAAGGAGCTCGCCATGATGAAGGTGATCAGCGTCGCGAGCGAGAGTGCCAGCGCCTTCTGAAGCAGGTCGTCATGACGGTGGTAGAGCAGATTTTCACAGACATCGCAGTAGGCCGCTTTGGCCTTTTTGAGCCTGATCTTGCGGTGAAGCGTATGGCACTCCGGACAGATGACGAGTTTGTGCAGCGGTATATCCTTCATGACAACAAGGATACCACAATGTAGGTTAGTTATCTATTTAAAGTTTTGTTTCAACAGATTCACGATAATTACACTTTCTTATGATAAAATAGTCCATACCGTCGATAAAGGAGTATTGCTATGCCGAGATTTTTGCTGCTTGCGATCATGCTGACGACGAGCCTCGTCGCCAATGAGCTCAAGACCGCCTACTCCTACCAAAACGCCCTCTATCAGGCGCGCAAAGCACACAAGCTGGTGATGGTCATGATGGCGCTGCGACACTGCCCCGCCTGCAACTATATGAAAGATATCGTCCTCGAGCGCCCGCAGATCCGCAGCTATCTGGAGGCGCACTTCGTCACGGTGATCAAAGATATCGAACACGATCGCTATCCCGAGCGCTTCGCGGTGATCGATTCGCCCACGCTCTTTTTCATCGATCCCGAAAACGGAAAAGAGATCATCCCCAAACTCACGGGCGGATTGCAGCCGGCGGAGTTTCTGGCACTGCTGCAGAGCCTCACCGCGGCGGAGGCCAACGGCACACGGCCCGCGGCCGTCACCCCCGACCGCACCATCGCCCCCTGCAGCAAAAACGAGCCCTGCAGGGAAGAGAAGAAGGTGCGCTTATGAAAAAGCTGCTCCTGATACTCGGCATGCTCTGGCTCATGCCTGCACTGCTCGCGGCCGAGGCCACACCCCTCGACAAAGCGCTGCAGCAGGCGAAACAGCAGCACAAAATGGTACTGCTGATGATCTCGCAGGAGGGGTGTCCGATGTGTAATTACATGAAGCACAACACCCTCAAAGATCCCAAAGTTACCGCCTATTTACGAAAGCACTATATCATGACGACACTCGACCAGGATTTCGACGACATCCCGAAAAGGTTTTCGACTTTTGTGACGCCGACCTTTTTCTTCATCGATGCCGACACGGGCAAAATCGTCGATGAACCTTTTCGGGGTGGCGCAAAAGCGGATGCTTTTTTGCGGATACTCAAAATTTACAACAACGACAAAGGAAAATGACATGTTGAAAAAAATTGCACTCACACTACTGACGCTGCAGGCGCTCCTGCTGGCGGACTTCAAGGCGATCGACGCCGGCGAACTCAAAAAGATGGAGGCGCAGGGTATACCGGTGATCGACATCCGTACCCCCGGCGAATGGAAAGAGACGGGCGTGATTCCCGGCGCACACAAGATTATGTTTTTCGACGAGCGCGGCAACTACGATGTCCAGAAGTTTCTCGATCAGCTCTCTAAAGTCGCTCCAGACAAGAGCAAGCCGATCATCATCTACTGCCGCACCGCGAGCCGCACCAAAGTGGTGGGCAAATTCCTCGCCGATCAGGTAGGCTACAAGCAGGTCAGAGAGCTTGGCGGCGGAATCATGTTCGGCTGGAAAGGCGACCTGAAGAGATAAAAGCGGCTCGGGCGACAATGCCCGAGTGCACAGGAGGAGACGCTACACGCGTCCCTTGAGCTGTTCGAGGCGCTCGATACGCGCCTGCGTGGAGGGATGCGTCGAGAAGAGCGACGCGAAAGAGAAATCTTTGCCCGTAAAGGGATTGACGATAAACATATGCGCCGTCTCCGGCGTAGCGTCGTGGATGATATTGCCCCGGTTGTAATTCTCGAGCTTCATCAGCGCACTCTGCAGCCACTCCGGATGCCTCGTCAGCTTCGCGGCACCCTCATCCGCCATAAACTCCCGGTTTCGACTCACCGCCATCTGGATGATCGAAGCGACCATCGGCATCACAAACATCATAATCATCGCGACGATCGGATTGGGCCGCTCATCGTCGCTGCTCCCGCCGAAAAAGTAGAAGAAGTTGGTCAGCATCGCGATCGCACCCGCAATCGTCGCGGCGATCGTACCGATCAGAATGTCGTAGTGCTTGACATGACTCATCTCATGCGCCAGCACTCCCTCCACCTCATGCTCGTCCAGCAGATCCAGCAGCCCCTCCGTCACGGCGACGGCGGCATGCTCGGGATTGCGCCCCGTCGCGAAGGCGTTGGGCACCTGATCGGGAATGATGTAGATTTTGGGCATCGGCGTACCCGCTCTCTCGGAGAGACGGCGCACGATGTCGTAGAGCCCTTTGGCGCTCTGCTCGTCCACCTCGACGGCATGATAGTGCTTGAGCACCATCTTGTCCGAGTTGTAGTAGGCCCAGAAGTTCATCGCCAGCGCCATCAGAAAGGCGATCATCATACCCTGTTTGCCGCCCAGCATACCGCCGACCCAGACAAAAAGCAGCGTCAGCAGCGTCAACAGAAATACGGTCTTAACAACTTCCATAATCTATCCCCTCTTCGAGTAAAATTCCATCGATTTCACGGTCCGCCGCCCACTCGATATCGGACTCCAGACCGCTGTATAGCAGGATTTTAGCATCGAAAAGATAACCGTCGGCAAATTTCTGCGCCCGCTCTGCCAGCGATTTGTCGCAGACGATGAAGTGCGGCCCGAGTGCCTGCGCCAGGAGAATATCACGCACACTGTCGCAGATCAGGGCGAAAGAGACGCCGTTTTGGCGGCAGTGTGCGATCAGCGGCAGCTGCGCTTCGCCGAAAGAGAAGATCACGGTGCTGCCGGCAGGGGTAGCCGCGATATCTTCGATACGCTTGATGAAACAGAGCCGATCATGCGCAATCCACGGATGCCCGATGATGATCATTTGACCTCCGCGCAAGCTTTGGAGCAGTAGTATTTGCCGTCTTTGATGACCGCTTCGTCGATGCTGACATAGACACCGCACTTCTGACACTCCACGACCGTCTCGACATCGCCGTTTTGCTCTTTTTTGGTCGGTTTGGATTGCTGGGATTTCATCTTTTCGATCAGATTGCCGTCTTTGAGAAAGAGCGTATAGACCAGATAGATGACCGCCGCCAGTATGATGAGTTTGAAGATCATGCGATTCCTTTGATAAAGAGATAGTTGCGTCTGCCGCGATTGATGATCTCGCTCTGCCACTCGGGCGACAGCTCCTCATGCACCCCCTCACCCTTGTAAAAGAGCAGCACGCTCCGCGGTCCGATGAAATCTTTTGCCAGATCGATCAGAAAGCCCGTCTTCGCAACCGCACGCGATGTGATCAGATCCGCTTCGAACGGCTCGATATTTTCGATGCGATCGCTCTTGATCGTGACATTGTCCAGTCCCAGCGTCGATTTGACCAGATGCAAAAAAGCGGTACGCTTCATCAGCGGCTCCACCAGCGTGAAACGGATATCGGGATAGGCGATCGCCAGCACCATCCCCGGAAAGCCCGCACCCGTACCGATATCGACCGCCGTTTTGATCCTGTCCGTATCGAGGAACTGCATCGGAAAGAGAGAATCTTCGATATTGGCATCCACCTCAGCCACATCCCGCGCACCCGAGAGGCGATGGACTCTGTTGTAGTTTAGCAAAAGCTC
>CAYLLC010000017.1:10729-18820 GCA_964384355.1 uncultured Sulfurospirillum sp.
TCAGAAGAGGTGTCCCATCTTCGCTTTTTTGGTCCTGAGATAGTCGCGGTTGTGGGGGTTGGCTTCGACGATGATCGGCAGACGCTCCGTGATTTCGATCCCTTCGAGCGATTCGATCTTTCGGGGGTTGTTGGTCAGGAGCCGGATCTTTTTGATTTTGAAGTAGTTGAGGACATATTCGACCATCTCGTAGCTGCGTTCGTCGGCCTCGAATCCCAGCTGGTGATTGGCTTCGACGGTATCGAGTCCCTCATCCTGCAGCGCGTAGGCGTTGACTTTGTTCAGCAGCCCGATATTGCGCCCCTCCTGCCGCAGATAGATCACCATACCGCCCTCCCGGGAGATCGTGCGCAGTGCGTAGTGGAGCTGCTCGCCGCAATCACACTTCATGCTGCCCAGCGCATCGCCGGTGAGACACTCGCTGTGCACCCGCACGATCGGTACCTCGCCGAACGGTTCCCGGAAAATGACGAGATGCTCTTTCTCTCCCTCTTTGAATGCCTGTATCAAAAACTCCCCATATTCGCTGGGAAGCTTGGCAATCCGGGATATATCTATTTTCATATGTAATTATTTCCTGATTTATGGTAATATAGTGACTTTTTTAGTGGAATCTTCTGAAAAGTCCCCCAAATGCAGATTTTTCAGAAGATTCGCAAATAGTGACGATTTTATCATACCAGAGGCTAAAAGATGTTTAAGAGATTCAGACGAACCCGTATCCACCCCAAACTGCGCGACCTGCTGACCCAGACCAGACTCTCTGCGGACGATTTCATCTATCCGCTCTTCGTCAAAGCGGGCGAAACAGGCTACAGAAAAGAGATCGGCTCCATGCCGGGTGTCTTTCAGATGAGTATCGACGAAGCGGTCCGGGAGTGCGACACGCTCAAAGCACTCGGGCTCTACGCGATCATCCTCTTCGGTATCCCCGATGTCAAGGACAGCGTCGGCAGCGATGCGCTCTGCGAGCATGGTATCATCGCCGAAGCGATCCGTGCGATCAAAGCCGCCCACCCCGACATGCTGATCGTCAGCGACCTCTGCTTCTGCGAATACACCGATCACGGCCACTGCGGTATCCTCGATCTGGAGCGGGAGACCGTCGACAACGACGCCACCCTGAAGATCCTCGGCCAGCAGGCGATCGTCCATGCCAAAGCAGGCGTGGATATGATCGCACCCAGCGGCATGATGGACGGCATGATCACCGCGATCCGTCAGGCGCTCGACAGTGCGGGATTTCCCGAGCTGCCGATCATGAGCTACTCGACCAAATTCGCCTCCGCCTACTACGGGCCGTTTCGCGATGTGGCGGAGTCGGCGCCGAGTTTCGGAGATCGCAGAAGCTATCAGATGAATCCCGCCAACCGCGACGAAGCGATCCTCGAGAGTCTCGAAGACGAAAAAGAGGGTGCGGATATCCTGATGGTCAAGCCCGCACTCGCCTATCTGGACATCGTCAGAGATATCCGAAACAACACGCGTTTACCGTTGGCGGTGTATAATGTCAGCGGAGAGTACGCCATGCTCAAACACGCCGGCCGTGCCGGTCTGATCGACTACGATCGGGTGATGATGGAGACGCTGCTGGGATTCAAACGCGCCGGAGCCGACATCATCATCACCTACCATGCCAAAGAGGCGGCGGCACTGCTGCAAAAAGGATAGCCCATGAGACACTTTCTGACACTCAGAGATTACAGCGCCGAGGAGATTCTCGAGATCATCCGTCTGGGATTCAAGATCAAGAAGAAGCTGAAAAAAGGGAAGATGAAACCCTACCTCAAAAAACAGACCCTTGCGATGATCTTCGAAAAGTCGAGCACCCGGACACGGATGAGTTTCGAGATCGGCATGTATCAGCTGGGCGGGCATGCGGTCTTTCTCTCCTCCAACGACTCCCAGCTGGGACGCGGAGAGCCGATGAAAGATACCGCACGCGTCATCAGCCGTATGGCCGATATGGTGATGATCCGCACCTTTTCGCAGGAGAGCCTCGAAGAGTTCGCCCGATACGCCACCGTGCCGGTGATCAACGGCCTGACCGACCGCTACCATCCGGTGCAGCTGCTGGCGGACTACATGACGATGATCGAGCATGACAAAGCCGACAATCCCGTCGTCGCCTATGTCGGTGACGGCAACAACATGACCCATTCGTGGATGTGGCTGGCGGCCAAGCTGGGATTCGAGCTGCGCGTCGCATCGCCCGAAGGGTACGAAGCGGAAGGAACCGTCATCCACGAGACCCTCACCGAAGCGAAAAAATCGGGCGCGAAGATCACCTTTTTTCACGACCCGAAGGAGGCAGTGCGGGACGCCGATGTCGTCACGACCGATACCTGGATCTCGATGGGACAGGAGGATCAGAAAGCACAGCGCATCGAGGATTTCAGAGGCTTCATCGTCGATGAAGAGATGATGCAGCTGGCCAAACCCGACGCGATCTTTCTGCACTGCCTGCCTGCCTACCGCGGCTACGAAGTGAGCGAATCGGTACTCGAAGGCAGACAGAGCGTCATCTTCGACGAAGCGGAAAACAGACTGCATGCCCAGAAAGGGCTGATGGTCTGGCTCGACAGACAACGATAGGGAGAGATTATGGACAACGAAGCGAAAAAAGAACACCCCACACCGACCGAAGCAAAAACGGAACAAGAGCCTAAAGAAGAGTACGGCATCATCCAGAAGATCCACGCGCTCTCACAGAAGCTGGGGCTCAAACAGGGCGACGAAACCCTGCTGGAGATCGACGATACCGACGATCCCGATGTCAAGGAGCTTCGCCTGCTGCAGGGGAGCTGGGACTCGAGCGATCCGTGGTTCGCGATCGAGAAAAACAATGAAAAGAAAGCCTACGCCTTCATCCCTGCCGAAGCCTTTTCGCAGCTGATCGATACGCTGCGCCACGCCCAGCAGGAGAACTTCAACCTCAAGCTCGAAAAGACGATCTGGCAGAATATCCCGGCCGACTTCGAAGATGTCTGGGTCGTCGCGATGGAGGAGATTCGCAAATACGCCCAGCAGCAGAACCCGGACAAGCCGGTCTCGGTCGATCTGGACAAGCTGATCAAGAAAATCAAACGCGAGCACCCCAACCTCTTCATCAACATCCGGGACTTCATGCCGCCGCAGATGCAACTACAGGACAATCATGATTGATTTCAACAAATTTACCAGATACTCCAAACCGGGACCGCGCTACACCAGCTATCCCACGGCGCTCGAATTCGACGAGCGGTTCGACACCAACGCCCTCATCGCCGAATTCGACCGACAGGATCGAAGCCGCCCGCTCTCGCTCTACTTTCACCTCCCCTTCTGCCGCAGCGCATGCTACTTCTGCGGATGCAATGTGGTCTTCACCTCCAAAGAGGATAAAAAAGAGCGCTACATCACCTACATCGAGAAGGAGCTGAAGATCCTGGCCTCCCATCTGGACAGCTCCAGAGAGGTGATTCAGATGCACTTCGGCGGCGGTACGCCGACCTTTTTCAGCCCTGAGCAGCTGGCACGGGTCATCGCGCTCATCAAGGAGACCTTCACCAACTTCGCCCCCGATGCGGAGATCAGCTGCGAGATCGATCCGCGCTTCTTCACGCGCGAGCATATGGAGGTGCTCAAGGCGGGCGGATTCAATCGCATCAGCTTCGGTGTGCAGGATTTCGACGAGAAGGTGCAGGAGGCGGTCCACAGAATCCAGCCCTACGATGTCACCCGGGCGGCCATCGATCTGGCCCGCGAATACGGCATCGGCTCGGTCAATGTCGATCTGATCTACGGGCTGCCCTACCAGACCTTCGAGACTTTCCAAAAGACGCTGCAGATGGCGCGCGCACTCGATGCGGATCGCTTCGCGGTATTCAACTACGCCCATGTCCCCTGGCTCAAGAAGACGATGCGCAAAATCGACGAAACCACCCTCCCCCACCCCTCCGTCAAGCTGGAGATCCTCAAATATACGATAGACTACTTCACCTCCGAGGGATACAGGATGGTCGGGATGGACCACTTCGCCAAGCCCGAAGACGAACTCTTCAAAGCGATCGAAAAAGGCGAGCTGCACCGCAACTTCCAGGGCTACACCACCAAAGGCGGCGCGGATCTGATCGGCGTGGGGCTGACGAGTATCGGCGAGGGTGTCGACTACTATGTCCAGAACTACAAAAACATGCATGACTACGAAGCGGCGATCGACGAGGGTCGCCTGCCCGTAGAGCGCGGGATCAAGCTGACCCGGGACGATGTGATCAGAAATGCCGTCATCATGGAGCTGATGAGCAACTTCAAGCTCAATATCCCCCGCATCGAAGCGCAGTACGGGATCGATTTCGGAGACTATTTCCGCGAATCGCTCGAAGCGCTCGCAGAACTCGAAGCGGCGGAGGTGGTCACGATCAGCGACAAAGAGATCGCCGCCAACGAGACAGGTGCGATGCTGATACGCAACATCGCGATGGCGTTCGATGCCTACATGACCAAACACGCCGACGAAAAAAAGACATTCAGTAAGACGATATGAGCAAGAAAAAAGAAGCGTTATTCAACTTTCAGGAGACCAGCGACGCATGTATCAAGTGCGGCAAGTGTATCCCCGTCTGTACGATCCATCAGGTCAACGGCGACGAGGTGACTTCGCCCCGCGGCTTCATCGACCTGCTGGGACAGTACCAGGCGGGCAATCTCGAGCTGGACAAGGCTGCCAAAAATATCTTCGAGAGCTGCTTTTTGTGTACCAACTGCGTCGATGTCTGCCCCAACTCGCTCCCTACCGATATGGTGATCGAAGAGGTGCGCAAGGATATCGCCGACAAATTCGGCATCGCATGGTTCAAGCGGGGATTCTTCTTTCTGCTGCGGCACCGCAAGGTGATGGATATCTTCTCCAAAATGGGATATGTCTTCCGCACATGCGCACTGGCGGAGGATGAGAAGGGTCGGGGGCTGAGAGCGAAATTCTCCCTCCCGATGGTCAAAAAGGGACGCCTGCTGCCCTCCATGAGCAGCGTCAGCTTCCTCAACAGCTATCCCGAAGAGATTCCCGCCCAAAAAGCGGGCAAGAAGCCGCGTGTGGCGATCTTTATCGGTTGTCTTGCCAACTACAACTACACCGGTATCGGCGACGGTCTGGTAGAGATTCTCCGGCAGCTCGACATCGATATCTTTATCCCCAAAAAACAGCTCTGCTGCGGCGCACCCGCCTACTTCACCGGGGATTTCAACACGGTCGAATATCTGACCAAAAAGAATATCGAGTATTTCGAATCCTTCATGGAGGAGTGCGATGCGATGCTGATCCCCGAAGCGACATGCTCGGCGATGGTGACGCATGACTGGGAGACCTTCTTCAAGAACCGGAATATGCCCGAGTGGGAGGCGCGCGCCAGAAAAGTAAGCAAGAAGATCCACATGGCGACCGCATGGCTGCATGACAACACCAATCTCGTCGAACTGCTGGAGAAAAAGGGCAAGAAATTCGACGAAGTGGTCACCTATCACGACCCCTGCCACGCGCGCAAGGTACAGGGCATATGGCAGGAGCCGCGCAATCTCCTCGCACCCAACTACCCGATGCAGGAGATGAGCGATCCCAACCGCTGCTGTGGATTCGGCGGCGTGACGATGCAGACGGAGAAGTTTCACCTCGCCGAGCTGGCGGGCAAGCCCAAAGCGGCGATGATCAAAGAGACCAAAGCGACCTATGTCGCAGCCGAGTGCAGCGCATGCCGCATCCAGATCTCCGAATCGCTCAACAACAGCGGCGACACCGAGACGATCTTCAAAAATCCGCTCGAACTGATCGCGGAGGCACTCAAAGCATGACCTACTGGAACCATATCTACGAACACTTCAACCCCATCGCCTTTCAGATAGGTATCTTCAAAGTCCACTGGTACGGCATCATGTATGTGCTGGCACTGCTGGTCGGGATCTACGCCGCCAAATGGATCACCAAAAAGGACCGCCTCCCCGTCTCGCAGCAGCTGCTCGACAACTATATCATCTGGGTAGAGGTGGGGGTCATTCTGGGTGCGCGGCTCGGGTATATCCTCTTTTACGATCCCGATACCGCATGGTATCTCACCCACCCCTGGCAGATTTTCAATCCCTTTCATGACGGGAAGTTCATTGGCATACGGGGTATGAGCTTTCACGGGGCGCTGCTGGGATTTCTGATCGCATCGACACTTTTTTCCCGAAAATACAGAGTCAACCAGTGGATGCTGCTCGACATCGCGGCACTGGCGATCCCTGCGGGCTATGTCTTCGGTCGCATCGGCAACTTCCTCAATCAGGAGCTGGTCGGACGCGTCACCGATGTGCCGTGGGGTATCTATGTCGACGGTGTGCTGCGCCACCCTTCGCAGCTCTACGAAGCGCTGCTGGAGGGGCCGCTGCTCTTTGCGATCCTCTATCTCTACCGCCGCCACAAAAAGTTCCACGGAGAGCTGATTTCGCTCTATATCATGCTCTACGGCACGGCGCGTTTCGTGGCTGAGTTTTTTCGTCAGCCCGATCCGCAGCTGGGATTCATCTGCTGCGGCTGGATGACCAGAGGGCAGGAGTTCTGCCTGATGATGATCGCGCTGGGGATCGGATTGTACTTCTACTTTCGCAAACGGGGAGAGCGCGTCACGCCGATGGCATCATAATTGCTTGTCATGATGAAAAAACGGAATTTTCATCATGTCGGCACATCTGCTTCTCTCACTTCCGCTCTTTTCGGTCAGCACCCTGCATGCCGCACCGCTGGCCGATACGCTCATCGCCTACCGCAACTCTATCTGGCTGCTGGGCTTTATCTTCGTCGCCGTCATCGTGATCTTTTATCTCATCCTGCGCAGGCAAGCGAGGCTCAAGAGAGAGATCGAGACACAGAAAGAGGCCTTCAAGACCCTCTTCAATAAATCCCACGACGGCATCCTCCTGATCGAAGATGGCAAATTCATCGAGTGCAACGAAGCGATCCTCAGGATGCTCGGCTACGAGACCAAAGAGGCCCTCCTCGACCTCCACCCCTCCAGACTGAGCCCCAAATATCAGCCCGACGGACGCGCTTCGTTCGAAAAGGCCGAAGAGATGATGGCGATCGCGATGACGCAGGGGTACAATCAGTTCGAGTGGGTCCATACCCGCGCCAACGGTGAAACCTTCTGGGCGGAGATCGTCCTGACCAGAATCAGACTCAGCGACAAAGATATCATCCATGTCGTCTGGCGCGACATCGATGAGAGAAAAGCGCTCGAAGAGAAGAACCGACAGCTCAACCAGCAGCTCGAAGCGCGCGTGGAGCAGCGGACGCTGCAGCTGCAGACGCTGCTGTCGCTCTTCGACAAGGGAGAATCGATCCTCTTCAAATGGAACAACGACGCCACATGGAGTGTCGATTATGTCTCGATGAGTATCACCAAAGTACTCGGCTACGCGCAGGAGGAGTTTCTGAGCCACAAGGTCGTCTACGCCAACTGTATCCACGAAGAGGATCTGCCGCATGTCACGCATGAGCTCGAAACAGCCATCAAGTCCCAGCAGGAGTATTTCGAGCACGATCCCTACCGTATCTACACCCGCGACGGTAGGGTCAAGTGGGTCCACGATGCCACCGTCATCGTCCGCAACACCAGAGGGGAGATCACCCACTTTCTGGGATATATCACCGACATCACCGACATCAAAGAGAAGGAGCGGCAGTTTCTCCAGCAGGCGAAGCTGGCACAGATGGGTGAGATGATCGGCATGATCGCCCACCAGTGGCGACAGCCGCTCAACGCCATCGCCGCCACCGCGAGCAACCTCTCCCTCAAGCTCGCACTCGAAGAGCCCGACACCGCCTATCTCTCTCAGGAAGTCGCCCTGATCGAGGAGTATACCCAGCACCTCTCCAAGACGATCGACGACTTCCGAAGCTTCTTCAAAAAGAACAAAAAGCGAGAGCGCGTCATGCTACGCGATCTCTGCACAGACGCGCTCAAAATCGTACAGATCTCACTCAAAAACAGAAATATCACCCTCCACACAGCGTATCATGATACGACACCGCTGGAGACCTACAGCAGCGAAGTGAAGCAGGTCCTGCTCAATCTGGTC
>CAYLLC010000017.1:18920-27612 GCA_964384355.1 uncultured Sulfurospirillum sp.
ATGCCCGGGCTCAACGGCCTGCAGATGCTCGAAAAGATCCGCGAAACCGATCTGGATGTCATCTGCATCGTCATCAGCGCCCACAACGAATCCGAACAACTAAACGGCGCCCTCACCCTCGGTGTCGACGGCTACCTGCACAAACCGCTCAATCTCCCCGCCCTGCTGATGAGCCTGCGCAAAGCGGTCAAAAAGATCTCGCTCCAGAAAGAGCGACTCCAGCGCAATCTGCTGCTGGAACGCGAAGTGATCGCCCAGACCAACGCCCTCGAAAAGAAACTCTACATCGACGATCTGACGGGCATCGCCAGCCGATATGCCTTTTTGCAGCAACTCTCGCAGTCACACGGCATGCTCGATACGATCCTGCTGCTCAATATCGACGCCTTCACGATCTACAACGAACTCTACGGCATCGAAGTGGGCAACGAAATCCTCATCGCCTTCGCACGCATGCTCGAAAATTTCGCCGCGCACCACCGCTACACATGCTACCGCGTCTCGGGGGATGAATTCGCACTGCATACCGTCAGGGGAGACAAAGATCCCACACATGTCCGCGCGCTCATAGAGACACTGCTGGCATATGTCGAAAAGAACGCGCTCTACATCGAAAGCATCGGCGAGACGATCACCGTGAGCGTGACCGCAGGTATCGCATGCAGCGGGGAGAATCCGCTCGGCAAAGCCGACATTGCCCTCAAAAAGGCGAAAAAATCCTCCAAAAGATACCTCGTCTACGACGACAGCATGGACAACCGCGTCGATCTCGAAAAGACGCTCTACTGGCGCAAAGAGCTGGTCTCGGCACTCAAAGAGCAGCGTGTGGTGCCCTTCTTTCAGCCGATCGTCGACCGCGACGGCAAGGTCGTCAAATATGAAGCGCTGATGCGCATCAAACAGCATGAAGCCAACGGCGATGTGCAGTATATCTCACCCTACGCCTTTCTCGATATCGCGATCAAGACACGCCTCTACGATGCGCTCTCGATGCAGATGCTCCCCCGTGCGATCGACCTGATGATGGACAAGGATGTCTCGCTCTCGATCAACATCAACCTCAGCGATGTCTACAATCCAGAGATGTTCACGCTGCTGCGCGAAAAGATCGTCCAGTTCAACCGACACAACCAAAACCTCGGCCGAAACGACAACCATATCATCCTCGAAATCCTCGAAAACGACAATATCCAGCACTACCATCTGCTGACGGACAAGCTGGCGGAGTTCAAGCAGGTCGCCGCCAAAATCGCGATCGACGACTTCGGTTCGGGGTATTCGAACTTTTCGCATATCATCGGTATCTCGCCGCAGTATCTCAAGATCGACGCCTCACTGATCAAAAATATCGACCACAACAGAAAATCGTACGAAATCGTCCGTGCGATCGTGCAGTTTGCCAAGAGTCTCAATATCAAAACGATCGCGGAGTTCGTCTCTTCGGAGGCGATTTTCGAAGTGACGCACGCACTCGGTATCGACGAGTTTCAGGGGTACTACTTCGGGCAGCCGCTCCCGATCGAAGAGATCGAAGCTACCACAGCCGCAGATATAGCGCTATGACCACCGCGTAGCGCACCCCTTTGGCGATCAGCACCAGCAGGAGGAATCTTCTGAAATCGTACTTCAGGATACCCGCGACGAAAGTGATCGGATCACCGATAACCGGCATCCACGAAAAGAGCAGCATCACGCCGCCGTATCTCTCAAAAAGCCGATGCGCCCGCTGCAGCTGCTCCGCCCCGGCGTAGCCTCGGGCGATCAGATAGTCGATCCCTCTGCTTCCCAGCAGATAGTTGATCACGGAGCCGAGCGTATTGCCCAGTGTCGCCGCCAAAAAGAGTGACAGAGTGTCGCCGTGTCGGGAGAGGTCGTAGAGCAGGAGTGCTTCACTGCCGCCGGGCAGCAGGGTCGCTGCCAGCAGTGAAGCGAAGAAGAGTGTGAGGCAGATCACCTACTTCAGAAGCATCTTTCGCAGTTCATCCTCTTCGATCTCTTCATCATCGTATTTGACGACGATCGTCTCTTCGGTCTCGTTGATGTAGAAGTCGCTGACACCTTTGGTCGTCTTGAGCATCGGTACCTTTTCGCGGTCGTACTTCTCCATCGGCAGGAAGAGATTCTTTCTCAGACCGGGATTGCGCATGCCCACGATCCAGTAGATCCAGAAGAGCGCGACCACCAGTACGAAGATCGCGACACCCTGCTCATGATAGTGCTGATAGAGCCAGCCGCCGATCGCACCGCCCAGAAAAATACCGACATAGGCGAAGGTATTGGCTACGCCGAGCGCCGCACCCTTCTGATGGACTTTGGCGAATTTGGAGACGAACGACTGCAGCAGCGGCTCGAACATGTTGAATCCGATAAAAAAGGCCGAGACACCCACGGCGAAGAGCCAGAAGGAGGAGGCGTATCCCATCAGCGCGAATGCCAGCATGATGAAGCCGATAGAGATCAGAAAGACCTCCTTGCCCTTGCTGTACTTCTCGCCGAATACCGCGGCAGGCCCCATCGCGAGAATACCCAGAATCACCGCCGGCAGGTAGACCTTCCAGTAATCCATCGTCGTCATGTCGAATTTGTGTTTCATCAGGATCGGGATGATGAAGAAGGCGATCGCCATCGTGGAGCTGTGAAAGAGAAAGGTGATATACATGCGCACGAGATCTTTGTCTTTGAAGACATGCTTGATCTTCGCCTCTTCCTCGGAGTAGTGGTGGACGATCTTGGGCGGTTCGGGTACGGCGGTGAAGAGGATCAGCAGCGCCGTCAGTGCCAGCGCACAGGTGAGCCAGAAGAGTGCCGATACGGAGAAGTATCCCGCGATAATCGGTCCCAGAATCATCGCAGCGGCGAAACTCATCGCGATGACCATACCCATGATCGCCATCGCATGCGCCCTCTGGTCTTCGCGGACATGGTCGGCGATCATCGCCGTGACGACCGATCCGATCGCACCCGCACCCTGCAGGAAGCGCCCGACCAGCAGTACATAGATATTGTCCGCCATCGCAGCCACAGCTGAACCCAGCGCGAAGATCAGCAACCCGATCAGAAGCGTCTTTTTGCGCCCGATCTTGTCGCTGAGGACCCCGAACGGCACCTGGAGCACCGCCTGTGTCAGCGCATAGCCACCCAGCGCGATACCCGCCAGAAACGCGGTACCGCCCGGCAGATCCTTGGCATAGCCGGAAAGCACAGAGAGCACGATAAAGAGTCCGAAAAATCGCAGTGCGATAATCAGACTGAGCGGTAATACTGATTTGATCATCAAATTCCCCTTTTTTTGATATAATTTCCGAAATAGTATTCCTGTTTGATTAACCATAACCTAATCGAATGGTTTTTATCAGAAAAATATTTTTTGTAACGCATCACATCTTGGCATATCATACAAAAAAGAGGCTCAGACCAACGGGAGGATTTGTCCTCTTTTTTGTATGATATGCCAAGATGACTGGACAACAGCGCTTTGAAAATAGACAATTATAGTCCTATTAAAATAAAATAAGGTTGAAAATGAAAATAATCCTCGCAAGCGGCAACAAGGGCAAGATCAGAGAGATCGCAGCCTACTGCGACAGCCATGAAGTCCTCCCCTACACCGATATCGTCGACAAATTCGAAATCACCGAAGATGGTGCGACCTTTCAGGAGAATGCCCTGCTCAAAGCGCGTGCGGTCTACGAAAAGATCGACGGCAAGATCAGCGGCCCCTTCGTCGTCCTCTCCGACGACAGCGGCATCACCGTCCCCGCACTCGGCGATATCCCCGGCATCTACAGCGCGCGATTCGCCGGCGAAGGCGCCACCGACAAAGAGAACCTCTACAAACTGATCGACACCCTCAAAGCACACCATCTGCACAAAACACCCGCCTACTACACCGCCGCGATGGCGATCGTGACGCCGCGCGGCGCCTTCACGGTGCATGGCTGGATGCATGGCGATGTGATCGACGAAGCGAGAGGAGAGAAGGGATTCGGATACGATCCGATGTTCATCCCCGAAGGGTACGATCAGACACTCGGAGAGCTTGACCACGAGGTCAAAGCGCAGCTCTCACACAGGAGCAAAGCGCTCGCTCTGGCCAAAACCGTCATGGAGACGCTCTGAACCTACCAAAAGTAACACACGCTTGACTTTTTTCACCCTTTTTCGGGTGAGAAGGGTTCAATTATTACTTTTTATTATTCACTAAGCAACATTTTCCTACACTTTCAAATATAAAACAAACTTATACCAGACAAGGAAACTCCCATGCAAGTCGAGATTTCCCGCAGGCGGTTTCTCCAGGGGAGTGTCGCGATGACGATCGCAGGCGGCAGCAGCGCCGCCCTCCCCTCTCTCTTCGCCGAGGAGCGAGAGGAGCAAAAATCGTCACAGAAAATCGCCACCCTCTGCGAAATGTGCGTCAACAAATGTGCGGCATTTGCCGAGGTGGAAAACGGCATCGTCAAAAAGCTCGATCCCAATCCGCTCTTTCCCAAATCCAAAAACATGCTCTGCGCCAGAGGCGATGCGGGTATCCATGCCCTCTACGACCCCGACCGGCTCAAATATCCGCTCATCCGCACCGGCAAAAAGGGCGAGGGCAAATTCAGACGCGTCAGCTGGGAAGAGGCGTACGACGCGATCCTCCACGGCACGAAGGATTTCAAAGGGCTGCTGCAGATCGTCGACGAAGAGAAGGACAACCGCTCCACCATCGCCTACTGCGCCGGTGAAGGAATGGGTGAGCACACCTTCAAGCTCTTTATGAACGACAAATTCGGCTCGACCAACTTCGTCAACCATGCCTCGATCTGCCTGCAGACCACCATCTCCGGCTATGCACTGACCATCGGCTCCTACGGCAAAGCGGATCTCGAAAATGCCAGCTATGTCATCATGGCGGGTGCCAACCGCGCCGAAGCGATCCTCACCCCCGATACGATGGATATGTTCAAGCGTACCCGCGGCAGAGGGCTCAAGCTGATCGTCGTCGACCCCCGCTACACCGTCACCGCACAGCATGCCGACAAGTGGCTGGGTATCGAGGTCGGCACCGATCTGGCGTTTGTCCTCGCGCTCACCTGGGTCGCCATCAAAGAGGTGCGCTACAACAAGGCGTTCGTCGCCAAAAATGTCAACGGCTTCGAAGCCTACAAAGCGCACATTCTCTCCAGCGGCTACACTCCCGAATGGGCGGAGAAGATCACCGGTATCCCCGCCGATGAGATCTACACCATCGCGCGGGAGTTCATGGCGCATGCACCGCGTGCGATCTACTATCAGGGACGGCGCACGGCGTGGAGCAGGCAGGATTTTCAGCTGCGGCGTGCGCAGGCGATCTTCACCGCACTGGGCGGCGGCATCGATATCAAAGGGGGCATCATCTTCGGCAAGCGTCTGCCGCTGGGGCTGCATGATGTCACCACCGCCATCTACAGCCAGGCCAGAGACCGCGCCGACAAAAACGAAGCGGCATTCGTCGGCGCCAACGGCACCTGGATCGGCATGCGCAACATGCTCGTCGAGGGGCGCGCGCCCTACCCTGTCCGCGGGATGTTCATCTACAAGCAAAACCCGATGCTCTGCATCCCCAACACCCACAAGACCCGACAGATGCTCGAACAGCTCGATCTGGTCGTCACGATCGATACGATGCCCGGCGATACCGTCATGATGAGCGATGTGGTCCTGCCGGAGTGCACCTATCTGGAGCGTGAAGATCCGGTCAAATCCTTTGCCGGGACCGAGCCCGCCATCGTCCTGCGCAACCGGGTGATCGACCCGCTCTACGAGAGCAAGCCCCTCTTCGACATTCTCAAAGGCCTCAGCGCCAAAGCCTCCAGGCCGCTCTTTGAGATCAGCAAAAAGTACGACCGGGATCTGCAGAGCGAAATCGCGGAGCGCGGTGAGGAAGATGTCTACGAAGAGGATGGATATGATTTCATGGAGGCATTCGAAACGACGCAGGAAGAGATCAACCGCGAGCGTGTCGTCAGCGAACATGGCGAAGCGGCATGGCGCACCCTCAAAGAGCGGGGCGTCTACTATCCGAATATGGAGCGATACTTCAAAAAGCTGAGCGAAAACGACTATCGCTACTACCCCGACGACAAAAAGTACTACACCACGCCCGGCGGCGAGAAGCAGGATGTGCACGACAGCTGTATCGATGAAAAGGCGCTGGCAGCACTCAAGAAAAATATCGGCACCAGCTCGGGAAAAGTGGAGTGCGTGCTCGACTCGCTGGCCGAAAAGGGCATCGATGCGATGCCGACCTGGCGCGACGGGCTCTACACACCCACCCCGCCGGGCAGATTTCGATTCATCACCGGCAGACATGCGCAGTTCACCCAGAACAGCACCCAAAACAACATCATGCTGCTCGATCTGATCCGGGAGAACTACCTCTGGATCAACCACGAAGACGCTAAAGCGAAACGGATCCGTTTCGGAGATCTCGTAGAGGTCCGAAGCAGTGTAGGCAGCGTCACGATCAAAGCCTACCCGACACCCAAAATCATCCGCGGCGTCGTCTTTTTCGTGCATGGGTTCGGATCGGAGTCGACGGGACTGACATTCGGATACCGCAACGGCGCCAGCGACAACCATATCATCGAAGACCACACCGAAGCGGTCTTCGGCAGTGCGGCGATGCATGAGACGATCGTCGATATCAGGAGGGTATAGATGAATTTTGCGATGGCTCTGGAGTATCAGAACTGTATCGACTGCAAAGCATGCGAAGTGGCATGCAAAGAGCAAAACGGCGTCCAGCTGGGGGCGGACAAACAGCGTATCTGGGTCACCCAATCCGAAAAGGTGGTCTTCGGGCAACCCTTCGTCGCCCTGCACCCCTCCCAGTGCAACCACTGCCTCGACGCGCCATGTGTCGATGTCTGCCCCACGGGTGCGAGCCACTTTGTCGACGGGGGACTGGTCTTTACCGACAAAGAGACATGCATCCTCTGCAAAGCCTGCATGGAGTCGTGCCCCTACGACGCGCGGTTCGTCGATGACAAGCATGTGGCGGTGGACAAATGCACCTTCTGCTACGATACGCGTATCGTCCACGGCGAGACGACGACGGCATGTCAGGCGACCTGCCCGACCAAAGTCCGCCTCTTCGGAGATCTCGACGACGAGGAGTCCGATCTGGTCAAACTCCTCAAATCACGCAAATTCTATGTCCTCAAGGAGCAGGAGGGCACCGTCCCCAAACTCTTCTACCTCCTGCCCGAGCATGACGACTACTTTGCGATGAACTCCGTCGCTACCGATACGACGATCCACACATGGGAGAGCTTCAAGCCGCTCATCGAAAAAGCCAAAGCCAAGAGGAGATCCCAATGGAAAAGCGCCTGATCTTCGGGCTGGAAGTCAACCCGCTGCGCCCCAGAGATCTCCTCTTCAACCGCACGATGATCTTTGCCTGGTTTTTCCTCGCATTCGCGGTGGTCGGCGTGGTCTCTGTCTTGCTGGAGCGATATGGTGTGCATACCGCCGGTGCGTGGGATGCCGCCGCGCAGCCGGGCAACCGTGAAATCGCCGAAGCGATGCGCGAAGCGGTATTCGGCGAGGGTGGCGAGGTGAAGCGCGAAGCCCCGTGGACACTCTATATCGTCAACTACATGTATATGCTCTACAGCGGCAGCGGCATCATCTTCGTCGTCTCGCTGGCAGAACTGCTGGGTATAGAGATGATCAAACGGACAGCGGCGGGGTTCATCACGCTGGGACTGGCGATGATCTTCGCAGGGCTATTCACCATCTCGATGGATCTCAACCTGCTCCATATCCAATCGCTCTTTTTCAGCACCAATACCCGCTCGGCGATGTGGATGATGCTGCCGCTCTATTTCATCTACATCCCGCTGATCCTGCTGGAGCTCTATCTGCTGCTGACGCACAAGCGCCGCCTCGCTGCCAGATTGGCGCTGCCTGTACTGATCATGAGTCTCTTGACCGAGATGACGGAGTACTATATCCAGTCCAGCCTCTTCAGCATGAACGCCGCACGCCATCTCTGGACCACCTATCCGCTCATCACCCTCTACTTCCTCATCTCCTCCGTGGCGGTATCGGCGGCACTGATGATGCTCTACGCCTTTTTGGTCTACAGAAAGCAGATGCCCGATTCCGCTTTTCGCCCGCTCATACGCTTTTTGAAAAAGATCGCGCTCTACTGTGTCGTGGCTCTGGGTGCCTACGAAGCGACCGCCTATCTCTTTGTCGACAAGAAGTGGGCGCAGATCATCCTCTTCGGGGATTTTCGCTGGTATTTTCTCACCTATCTGGCTTTCGCGATCGGCATCCCTTTCCTGCTTCTCTACCGCGAGCACGGCCGATACGGACTCAAAATCCTCGCCGCACTCTCCATCGTCGTCGGCTCCTATCTGGGCAGACTCATCTTCGTCTACGGCGCCAACGCCTACCCCATGAGCGACCGCTTCGGCACGGGATACGAGAAGTACCGGGAGTATGAAGCGATCAAAGAGATGGTCTTTGTCATGCCCTCCCTCGGAGAGATCTATATCGTACTGGGCTCTGTAGGGGTGCTGTTGGCGGTATATGCTGTGTTAGATGCATTGTTTGGGGTGTCGAGGGTGCGGGAGGAGCACTGATACGCTCCTCTTGCCGCCTTCAACAAACTCCAAGCGATCACATCGCACAATACCCTATGCGAACGATACCGATC
>CAYLLC010000018.1:0-26641 GCA_964384355.1 uncultured Sulfurospirillum sp.
ATGAAGGAGTCAACGATGAAACAGTATATAGCTATCTCGATGATGCTGCTTTCGGTCGCTCTGTTGGGCGGATGCGAAAAGACCGACTACAAACACCCGCTGCACCGGGCACAGGGGAGATAGATGCCGTACGAAATATAGACAAATCGCATATCAGAGCCAGCGCCCGGCCGTCTCTTTGAGCTTTTCGGGATTTTCGGAGGCGAAGAGTTTGAGCGCCGTTTCGTCGAATCGGTGGTTCAGATCGTATTCGCTGCGCAGATATTCGACGATCGCTTCACCCGAATGGATCAGTGTCGCATCGGGGAAGTAGCTCCCGATCGCATCGGCGATGAGCGGGAAGTGGGTGCATCCGAGGATGATATAGTCGGGAGAGGGGAGATCATGGAAGTAGTGGTGCATCGTCGTCTCGAGCACCGCACCGCTGAAGAGCCCCTCTTCGACGATCGGTACGAAGAGCGAAGGGGCGAGCGCGGTGATATCGGTAAACCCTTGCGCTCTGAGCAGAAGCTCATATTTGCGACTGCGGATCGTCGCGCGGGTACCGAGAATCAGAATCCTGGCATCGCGATCCGCGGCGCGCTTTTCGAGGGCGAGGACACCGGGCTCGATCACGCCCGATACCGGGAAAGGGGCGCTGTCTCGCAGCTCAGGTATCGCATAGGCGCTGACGGAGTTGCATGCGGCGATCATGATATCGATATCGAAATTTTTGAAAAACTCCAGCGCTTCGAGAGAGTAGCGGACGATCGTATTTTTGTCCTTGACGCCGTAGGGGACGCGTGCGGTATCGCCGAAGTAGACGATCTCAGAGAAGAGACCGTGCGCTCTGAGGCTTTTGACGACGGTCAATCCGCCGACGCCGCTGTCGAAGACGCCTGCACGCATAGCCGCTCTATGCGCCTTCGTTCATGATAGAGAGAAACTCTTGATTGTTGGCGGTTTTCTGCATCTTGGAGTAGAGGAATTTGAGCGCTTCGATATCCTCCATCTGACTCATCGCCGAGCGGAGTGCCCACACCTTCTGCAGGACATCGGGCGGCAGGAGGAGCTCCTCTTTTCTGGTACCCGATTTGAGAATGTCGATAGCCGGATAGATACGGCGCTCCGCGATCGACCGGTTGAGGACCGTTTCGCTGTTTCCGGTACCTTTGAACTCTTCGAAGATCACTTCGTCCATGCGGCTGCCCGTCTCGATCAGTGCGGTCGAGATGATCGTCAGGCTGCCGCCCTCTTCGATATTTCTCGCAGCACCGAAGAAGCGCTTGGGTTTGTGCAGGGCGTTGGCGTCGACACCGCCGCTGAGCACCTTGCCGCTGGCCGGTGTGACGGTGTTGTAGGCGCGTGCGAGGCGGGTGATCGAATCGAGCAGAATCACGACATCTTTGCCCATCTCGACCATCCTTTTGGCCCGCTCGACGACCAGTTCCGCGACCCGGACATGGTTTTGTGCCGGCATATCGAAAGTGGAGCTGTAGACATCGCCCTTGACGGAGCGCTGCATGTCGGTCACCTCTTCGGGGCGCTCATCGACCAGCAGTACCAGCAGCATCACTTCGGGGTGGTTGTGGGTGATGCCGTGTGCCAGCTCTTTGAGCAGCTCGGTCTTACCGGTGCGCGGCGGTGCGACGATGAGCCCTCTCTGCCCTTTTCCGACGGGGGAGAAGAGATCGATGACGCGTCCGGTGAGTCTGATCGGATCGTATTCGAGTTTGAGCTGTTCGGTAGGATGCAGCGGCGTGAGGTTGTCGAAAAGGGGCCGGTTGCGGCTCTCGCGCATCGGCAGATAGTTGATCGCTTCGATCTTCAGCAGGGCGTAGTAGCGCTCCTGATCTTTGGGCGGGCGTACCTGTCCGGTGACGATATCGCCGGTCCTGAGTGCGAATTTGCGTATCTGCGTCGCGCTGACATAGGCGTCGCTGGAGGCGTTGGAGAAGTTGGCGTCGAGCGCTCGGAGAAAGCCGTAACCGTCGTTGGCGATTTCGAGAATACCCGTAAAAAGGATATAGCCTCCCTGACTCACCTGTGATTTGAGAATCTCGAAGATCAGATCCTGCCGCTTGAGCTGATGCGGGTTTTCGACATGGAGCTCTTCGGCGATCTGCAGGAGCTCTTCGAGCGGTTTGGTACGCAGCGTCTCGATCGTGTATCCCTCTACGGGGATATGGGTTCTGTTTTTGCCGTTTTTGGCACCGTTACTATTGTTGTTGTATTGACTGTTCTGTGGTCTGTCCATTTTGCCTTCTTTGGAAGTTTGTTGTTTTGTTGTAGTTTGCTTCTGCGTTTGATATACGGGTATTCAGCAGACAATATGCCAAAACTGCCTCTTTGCAGGCGGTCCGGAATAGCGCCCTGTGTAAAAACAGAAGAAATTAAAAAGTCCCCTATTGTAGTCAAAAAATTGTTAAAATGTCAAGCAGTCGGCGCGAAAAGTGATTCCCTAAACATTATTTCTCTATAATTGCCAAAAAAAGATGCAAGGCAACCGGTTGGGAAAAATAGCATGTGATCATTGTCATCTCGAGTTCGAGCGGGAGGTGATGATCGAAGAGCGGGAAGGCGAAGCGGTACGGTACTTTTGCTGCAAAGGGTGTCAGGGGGTATACCATCTGCTGCGTGAAGAGGGGCTCGATACCTTCTACGACAAGGTCGGCAGCACCAAACTGCAGCCGGCCGGCGGTGTCAGTGCAGATCTGCAGAAATTCGATACCGAAGGTTTCATACGAAAGTATGTCAAAGAGACCGCAGAGGGTATGCATGAGATCCATCTGATCATCGAGGGAATCCACTGCAGCGCATGCGTCTGGCTCAACGAAAAAGTACTCCACAAAACAGAGGGTATCCTCGAAGCGACGATCAACTTCACCAACCACAAAGGCAAAATCGTCTGGGATCCGGAACTCCTGAAACTCTCCGATATCATCGCCAAGATCCAGTCGATCGGATACAACGCCTACCCCTACGATGCGAAGATTCAGGAGGAGCGTATCAACGCGACGCGACGCGACTACTACGCCAGACTGCTGGTAGGGGTGTTTGCGACGATGAATATCATGTGGATCGCGGTCGCGCAGTATGTCGGCTACTTCAGCGGCATGCGCGCCGACTACAAAAATATCCTCAATATCGCCGAATTCATCCTGGCGACGCCGACGCTCTTCTATACCGGATGGGTGTTTTACCGGGGGGCCTACTATGGGCTCAAAAACCGTTTTATCAATATGGACTTTCTCGTCGCGACGGGTGCGACGCTGGCCTACATCTACTCGATCTATGCGATGGTGACGCAGCATGGGGAGGTCTATTTCGATTCGGTGACGATGATCGTCACTTTTATCTTCGTGGGCAAATATCTCGAAGTTCTCAGCAAGAAGCGGGCGGTCGATACGCTCGACTCCATGACGGGGGCGCTGCCGACGGAGGTGATCGTCATCGAATCGGGCGAAAAGGTTCTGCGGCAGGTCGAAGAGGTCAGGGAAGGGGATCTGATCGAAGTGACGCCGGGAGACAAGATCGTCATCGACGGTGTGATCCTCTCGGGTGAAGCGAGCTTCGATCTGTCGAGTCTGACCGGTGAGTCGGAGCCGGTGCTCAAAAAAGCGGGGGAGGAGATCATCAGCGGTGCGGTCTGTCTCGATGCCGTGGTGCGGTATCGGGCTTCGCGGTCGTTCGAAAATTCGATGCTCAGTACGATCGTGACGCTTCTGGAAGAGTCGATGACCAAAAAGCCGAAGATCGAGAAGCTGGCCAACCGGATATCGGGCTACTTTTCGGTGACGATTCTTCTGATCGCACTGGCCACCTTCGCGGGGTGGTATCTCTACGAGGAGAGTTTCGAGCATGCGCTGATCGTGGCGATCTCGGTGATCGTCATCGCATGTCCCTGTGCACTGGGGCTGGCGACGCCGGTGGCGACGCTCGTGGGGCTGGGTGAAGGGGCCAAAAGAGGGATCCTCTTCAAAGAGGCTTCATTTCTCGAGACGATGGCCAAGAGCGATCTGCTGCTTTTGGACAAGACCGGTACGATCACCGAGGGGAAACCGGAGGTGGTGGCGTTCGAGCAGATTGCCGAATTTGATATCGATGCGCTCTATGCGCTGGTATCCTCCTCCAAGCACCCCGTCAGTCGTGGCGTGAAGCGCTATCTCGAAACGCACTACGACAACCTTTCGATGCCGCAGCTGGAGGCTATCCGCAATATCGAAGCCAGAGGGATCGAAGCGGAGTATCGGGGATCGCATCTGGCCGGCGGGAGCGCCCGACTGCTCGAGGAGATGGGTGTGTCGGGTGAGAGCCGACAGGATGCGTCACTCTTCGCATTTGTCGTCGACGGTGTGCTCAAAGCACGCTTCTACCTGCGCGATCGTCCCAAAAAGGGTGCCGCAGAGGCGATCGCGGCGATACGCAAAATGGGCCTGGAGACGGTGATGCTGACAGGCGATACCGAAGATGTGGCGCAGCGTATCGCGGCAGAGGTGGGGATCGAGCGGGTCTACAGCGGGCTCTTTCCGAAGGATAAAGCGGATCTGGTCGACCGCTATCATGAAGCGGGGCGCATCGTCATCATGGCCGGCGACGGGATCAACGATGCGCTTGCACTCTCCAAAAGCGACATCGCGATCGCGATGGGCAGCGGTGCGGATATCGCCGTAGAGGTGAGCGATGTGGTGCTGATGGATGACGAGATCGGATCGCTGGCGGATGCGATCAGACTCTCCAAAGCGACCTATCGCAATATCAAACAGAATCTGCTGCTCTCACTCACCTACAATCTGCTGACGATACCGCTGGCGGTGGCGGGGTATGTGATCCCGCTGGTGGCGGCGCTCTCGATGTCGTTCAGTTCGCTGCTGGTGGTGGCCAATGCGGTACGCATCAAAAATCTTTTCAAAAAAAAGGGAGTATAGGTTATGGACAGTAATATTCTGACGCTGATGCTGGGCATCTCGACATTTTTGGGTGCGCTGGGGCTGGGGGCGCTGCTGTGGGGATTGAAGACGGGGCAGTTCGACGATGCCAAGCGCTTTCTGGACACGGTCCATTTCGACAACGAAGATGACCTGCAGGATGCGGCCCTGATGGAGGAGAAGCGCAAAGAGGCGAAACGCAAAAGAGAGAAGGAGTATCGCCCGCCCGATTGATGCTGCGGATGGATAAATTTTTTTTAACAGAGCCTTAATTCTGTGAAATTAAAAATATAAAATAAATAGTTTTAATTCTATCTCTATATAATGTCCCAATATAAAGTAAAACGGAGAGATTTGTTTTACAAACTGCATCGAAAGGGAACACTGTTTTTAATGAATAGGCTTAAACCGACTCTTTTTCTTCCCTTTTTGCTCCTCTTTTCACTCTGGGCGAAAGAGTTTCCCGTCTGCAAAGAGTACTACTATGTCAACGAGAACAAGACAGCCGAGAAATCGACCTTTCTGGAGAAGATCCTCAAAGAGAATCCCGACAATGTCGAATGCATGCTCAAACTGGCATCGCTCTATCTGCGCACCGACAGAGTCTCGCAGGCGTTCGATCTGATACGGCGTGCCTATACGCTCAATCCGCAGTTTGTCGAGAAACAGAATATCTCCAAAATCCTTGATCTGGCGCTTCGGCTGAGCCGTCTGGGCGAGCTGGCACACAAAAACAGAGATCCGCAGCTCTACAACGAACTGGGTCAGACCTACTACGATGTCGGTATCTTCGACGAAGCGGCGAAAGCCTACGCAGAGAGTCTCAAACTCGATCCCAAACAGAAAAAGAGCAAGATCATGCTCGCACTCTCCTATGCCAATCTGGGTACGTATCCCAAAAGTGCCAGAGTACTGAGGGAAGTGGTGAGGGCCTATCCGTACGATTTCTACGGCAACTACTATCTGGGAAAAGTGTTGAAAAACGGCCTTGGGGAAGAGAAAGAGGGAAATATCTACTTCAGAATGGCTGCATATCTGCTCCACCATGCCGATATAAAGTATGAAAAAGAGGGAGAGAAAGCATTTTTCGAAAAAGATTTAAAAGATGAACTCAAAGGTGAAGAGTAAAGCGGTCTTCCTCGATCGCGACGGCGTCATCAATATCGACAAACAGTATGTGAGCAGAATAGAGGATTTCGAGTTTACGGAGGGGATCTTCGATACGCTGCGCTATCTGCAGGATGCAGGCTATCTGCTGATCGTCGTGACCAACCAGTCCGGAATCGGCAGGGGCTACTACACGCTCGAGGATTTCCGGAAGCTGACCGATTGGAAATTGGCGCAGCTGGCGCAAAAGGGGATCCGCATCGAGGAGGTCTTCTACTGCCCGCATGCACCGGAGTGGGATTGCGACTGCCGCAAACCCTCGCCCAAAATGCTGCTCGAGGCGAAGCGACGCTACGATATCGACATGCAGCGCTCATGGATGGTCGGGGACAAGCTGAGCGATATCGATGCCGGTAGAAATGCGGGTGTCGGCAAGACGGTGCTGATCCGAAACGATGGGCAGCGATGCAGTGAAGGAGATGCCGATTACTGTATCGACAGCATCCGTGAATTGAAGGATTTGATCACAGAGGTGTGAACGCGTCACACCTCCGGATATCAGTATGGAAGATCCTGTGGGATAAAGTAGTGTTTGGTGATCGTCTTTTTGCAGTCCTCTTTTTTGATGGTAAGTGTTAGATCGAGTGCTCTGAATTTGTCGGGATCGACATTGATCCATTTGACGGGGCCTTTCTGCCCATGTGTATAGCTCTCGTCGCTCTCTTTGAAATATTTCGTAGCTGACCATTCGCACTCTGCAGCCGTAGCATCGTCGATTTTGACACCGTTGTAGGTGCTGTCGGTACAGTAGAATTTGTATTGCATCTCATCCGCTTTTTCATAGGTGATGAGAGGATTGAGATCGCATGCCTGTGGCTGCGGGGCGGGTGTGCCGTTGTCTACGACGATCGTCTGGCATGTCGTCTGTGAAAGCCCCTTGTTGTCGGTGACGGTGAGGCAGACGGTGTGATTCTTCCCGTCACAGGGAAGCGTGGCGAGGGCACTGCCTTCTCCTGCGAGTGCGTCACCGTCGAGTTGCCATTGATAACTCGCTATCGTGCCGTCCGGATCGTGGCTCTGTGTGCCGGATGCGGTCAATTCGGTCCCGCAGGGTGCTTTTGCGGGAAGCCCTGTGATGACGGGAATAGGGGTCTGATTTCCTTTGACGGCGATGGTCTCTGCGAGTGCGACATCCTGGCAGCATGCCGAGTCACATCCATTGAGCAAGACGATCGCAGCGAGTGCGGAACCAACTAAAAACAATTTCATATAACGCTCCTGTGGTAAAAATTTTCTGTCAAATTATCTTAAAAATAATTTAAGGATAATTCATTCTAAAAAATTTTACCTTAGAAACATCTTAGATACACTGGTCGACGATCAAATCCTTGTTGGGATAGAGAAAAACTTCCACGCGTCTGTTGAGTGCCATGTTTTCCGGTGAAGTGTTGGGAACGACCGGTTTGACATAGGAGCACCCTTTCTCATAAACAGGATTGGGTATACCGCTGTTGATCAGCATGTTGGCGACCGTTCTGGCGCGTTTTTTGGAGAGGATCTGGTTGTAGGCGAATGAGCCTCTGTTGTCGGTATGGCCTACGACCTGAATGATCGTCTGCGGATAGTTTTTGAGGACGCCGACCAGTTTTTCGATCTTCCGTCGTGCCGTGGGGGTAGGCTGATCCGAGTTGGTTGGAAACATCATCTTGTCACGGAAAGTGATTTTGACATAGCGGTCCGTTTTGGTGACGATGATATCGGCATCGCTGGTCGCTTCTGCGTTGGGATTGGTGTTGACTTCGGTCTCGAGCGACTTCGCGACCTCTGCCGCCTGCTTGTCGAGGCTGTATCCGATCGCGCCGCCGATCGCCGCACCGGCTGCCGCTCCGATGACGGTGCTCTTGGTCTTTTTGCCGATCAGGTTGCCCAGAGCCGCTCCGGCAAGTGCTCCGATCGCGACACCTTTTTGGGTATTGGTGGTGTTACCGGCCGTCTGCTGCGGCATCTGTGCACATCCTGCGAAGAGGAGAGCGGCGGTGACGATTGCGATACTGCTTTTTGGGATTCGCATAAAGACTCCTTTGTCATATGGTGATAATATCTGTTACGGCACTATTATACAATAAAATAGTAACAGTATGTTACCTGCATCGGGTAATGACATCGGCCTTGGCGGAGTAGATGAAGATCTCGATCCGGCGATTGCGCATGCTGCAGAGCAGATGCGGCTTGTCGGATGGGCAGATTTTCCATGGGACAGCGTTGCCGCACCCTTTGGCGAGTATATCCTGCTTGAGACCCTTTTCGTAGAGGTACTCTGCGATGGCGATCGCCCGCAGGTCGGCGTAGTGGCGCATCTGAGCTTTGGAGCCTTCGTCATAGGCATGCCCGATAATCTGAATGATCACGGCGGGATACTTCTGCAATACCGGGATGATCGCATCGAGCTCTTTTTTGAGATGATTTCCGGGAATCGTATTGCCGGGACTGAAAGTGGTATCGGGATCGAGCATAATTTTGAGATATCTGTTGGTAAGAAAGAGGGTGAGATTGCCGTCGCTGTCGCGATAGGCATCTTTGGTATAGAGAAGCGTCGCGTTGGTTTCGGTATGGATATAGTCTGCAATCTCCTGCAGCGTTTTGTTGGATACCTCTTGCTTGCTTTTGCCCAGCAGTCTGAAGCCGTTGATATAGGTAGTGGTCTTGGTACTACAAGCGACGAAGAACAGCAGCAGCGGAGGCAGGAGCAGAAAAAATCTCGTTTTCATAGCGGGATTATACCTATAGTTTGCCTATTCTCCGCTTTTTCAGAGTGCTACAAAAGGCTCTGAAAGCTCCATTGGTGCGGCAATAAAGCTTTGATAGAGTAAAATAGAACTATATTATATAATCTGAATCATAGGAGTTACTTCGTGTTCGAAGCTTTATCAGACTCGTTTAAATCCGCGATCAACAAAATACGATTCGCGGATGATGAAAAATCGCTCAAAAAAGCGCTGGATACCCTCAAAAAATCGCTTCTGAAAGCGGATGTGCATCACAAAGTGGTACGGGACCTCGTCAAAGAGGTGGAGCTGGAGACCAAAAAAGCGGGCATAGGCAAGGATAGCTTTCTGCGCGCGCTCAAACATGCGCTGACCGAGACGCTGACGGCACCGGGCAATCAGGGGTTCGTATTCGCCTCGAAGCCGCCGACGGTCGCACTGATGTGCGGTCTGCAGGGTAGCGGTAAGACGACGACGACCGTGAAGCTCGCGAACTTCCTGAAGCAGAAGAAGAAAAAGGTGCTCGTGGCGGCGTGTGATCTGCAGAGGCTCGCTGCGGTCGAGCAGCTCAGGCAGCTCTGTGAGCAAAACGAGATCGATCTCTACTATGACGCGGATGAGAAAGATCCCGTCAAAATAGCCAAAGCGGCGCTGAAAAAGGCCAGAGAGGGGCTCTACGATGTCCTGCTGGTCGATACGGCGGGGCGTCTGGCGATCGACGAAGCGCTGATGTCGGAGCTCGCATCGGTCAAAGCGGCGCTCGATCCGGATGAGATCTTCTATGTCGCCGACTCGCTGACCGGACAGGATGCGGTGCGCACGGCAGCTGCATTTCACGAGCAGATGGATGTGACCGGTGTCATTCTGACCAAATATGACGGTGACAGCAAAGGGGGTGTCGCACTCGGTATCGCCAAACAGATCGGGATACCGCTGCGCTTCATCGGTACCGGAGAGAAGATCCCCGATCTGGAGCAGTTTCTGCCGGAGCGTATCGTCACGCGTCTGATGGGTGAGGGCGATCTGCTCACACTGGCCGAAAAGACAGCGGATATCATCGACGAGAAAGCGGCGCGTCGCATGACATCGAAGATCAAGAAGGGACAGTTCAACTTCAACGACTTTCTCGATCAGCTCGAAAGCATGAAGAAGCTGGGCAGCATGAAGTCTCTGATGGGTATGATTCCCGGTATGAGCGGCATGGCGAACAAGATCAAAGATATGGATCTGGAGAACTCCAAAGAGATCAAACATATCAAAGCGATGATCAGCTCCATGACCCCAAGAGAGCGGGAGAATCCGGCACTGCTGAACAACAGCCGCAAGAAGCGGATCGCACAGGGTGCCGGGCTTTCGCAGATGGAGGTCAACCGCTTTTTGAAGCAGTTCCAGAATGCGGCGAAGATGGCGAAGAAGTTTTCGGGCAAGAAGGGGCTCAAAGATCTGGAGAATCTGATGGCGCAGCAGGGCAAAATGCAGTTTCCAAGATAAACCTAAGCAAAGGCGGGTATAATAGCGCGGCTAATTACCGCACTTGCCCACTCTGAAGCGGGTGCAGGGTCGTTACATACCAAGATAACAAAAGATAAAAAAGACAGGAGCATTTATGGCAACAGTTGTAAGATTAACACGCATGGGTAGAAAGAAGAAACCATTTTACAGAATCGTCGTGACAGACAGCAGAAAGCGAAGAGACGGCGGCTGGATCGAGTCTATCGGATACTACAACCCTCTGACGGAGCCTGAGACGATCAAGTTCGACAAAGAGAGACTGGAGTACTGGAAAAGTGTCGGTGCCAAACTGAGCGACAGGGTTGCAAGAATAACCAAATAGTGATGGCTGACAAATTTATCTACACTTTCGCGACGCTGATCGCGAACAGGCCGGACGAGATCCGCATCGAGCGCAAAGATGTAGATGAAACCTTCTCCGAGATCACGCTCTTCGCCGATAAAAGCGATACCGGCAAACTGATCGGCAAAGAGGGCAAGATGATCTCCGCCCTCAAATCGGTCATCTCCGGCTGCAAAGCGAAAGAGAACCGATCCTATCGCATCATCATCAAATCGAATGAAGCGTAACGCGAACGAGCCGCTGCACATTGCCACGATCGGCAGATGTGTCGGGCTCAGAGGCGACCTCAAACTCCATCTGCATACCGACTTCCCGCAGCAGTTCAAGCCAGGCACGACATTTGCGACCGACCGAAAGGGCGATGTGACGATACACGCCTACGATCATGACAAGGGCCTCGTGCAGTTCGTCGGCTATCAGGATCGTGAAAGTGCTGCGAAGCTGACCAATCAGCGCCTCTATACGACGATGGCACGCACCCTCGAGGAGTGTCCCCTCGAAGCGGGCCAGTACTACTGGTTCGAGCTGGAGGGTGCGACGGTCGAGGAGGCGGGTCTGCCGCTGGGAGTGGTATCGGAGATCGAGAGGATCGCCGATACGGACTATCTCGTCGTCCGGACCGACGCTGCGTTGGTCGCGGAGGGAGCTTCCGGGCGTTTCTATATCCCCTATATCCCCAGATATGTGCTCGCATTCGAAAAAGAGAGTCGCAAAGTGATCACAGAGGGTGCGCGCGACATTCTCGAAGCGAGCTGAGATGCGGTTTGGTTTCGTGACGCTCTTTCCGGAGTTGATCGCGCCCTATTTCGAAGCGTCGATTCTCTCCCGTGCCAGAGATCGGGGCATCATCGAGACGGCCTTCTACAATCCGCGTGACTATACCGAAAACAGACACCTCAAGGTCGATCGTGCACAGGCGGGCGGCGGTGCCGGGCAGGTGATGTTCGCCCAGCCGCTCGATACGCTGCTGTGCGAGATCAGGGCTGCCGATCCCGATGTACATATTCTCTTTCCGCTTCCTGCGGGCAAACCCTTCGTGCAAAAAGATGCGAAGCGTCTGGCCGGCAAGGAGCATATTCTTTTCGTCAGCGGGCGCTACGAGGGGATCGACGAGCGGGTGATCGAAAAGCATGCGGATGAGCTCTTTTCGATCGGGGATTATGTCCTCACCGGCGGCGAACTGCCGAGTCTGGTGATGTGCGACGCGATCAGCCGTAATATCCCCGGCGTGCTCGGTAACGAAGCTTCACTGGAGGAGGAGAGCTTCGAAAACCTGCTGCTTGAAGCCCCAACCTTTACCAAACCCAATGTTTTTGACAATTCACCGATCATCAAAGAATATTTAAAGGGCAACCATGGTAAAATCCACGCTCTTAAACGAGAATTGTCACTCCAAAAGACAAAATATTTTAGACCAGATCTATATAAAAAAGCACATATTACATTAGAGGAAAAGAGATGAGAAACAGATATATCGACGCTTTTGAAGCGAAGCAGACAGAAGGCAAAAACATCCCCGATTTCAGAGCGGGCGACACACTGCGCGTAGCCGTCATCATCAAAGAGGGTGACAAGACCAGAGTCCAGAACTTCGAAGGTGTCTGTATCGCCAGACGCGGTCAGGGTACGGGCGAGACTTTCATGGTGCGCAAAATCGGTGCCAACTCCGTCGGCGTAGAGAGAGTTTTCCCGCTCTACAGTGAGAGCATCGAGAGTATCACCGTCGTCAGACGCGGCCGTGTCAGACGCGCGAAACTCTTCTATCTCAGAGAGAGACGCGGTAAAGCTGCGAGAATCAAAGAGCTCAAAAAGTAGTCGTGCGACTATAGCATGCGGCGGGAATCTCCCGCCGTGCATCTTCCGTTACACCCCTTCCAAACCTTTCCGGAAAACAGCTTCGCAGTTACTGCAAGTGATTCAATATTTGTCCCGCATCGCCCTTTTGGCTTCTCTGTCCGCCTCTTTGCGCTTGAGTGTCTCGCGCTTGTCATGCAGCTTCTTGCCGCGCGCCAGTGCGATCTCCACTTTGGCGATATTTTTGCGGTTGAAATAGATACTAAGCGGTACGATTGTCAGGCCCTCTCTGGTCGTCTTGCCGATCAGTTTGTCGATCTCCTTGCGATGGAGCAGCAGCTTTCTGGGACGTCGCTCGTCGGGTTTGAAATGGGGATTGGTCGTATCGGTGTAGGAGATGTGTGCATTGATCAGAAAGGCTTCGTTCTTGATGATTCGGACATAGCTCTCTTTGAGGTTGACACGGCCGGCGCGCAGCGCTTTGACTTCGCTCCCCAGCAGAGAGATCCCCGCTTCCATCCTCTCCAGTATCTCGTAATCATGAAACGCTTTCTTGTTTCTGGCGACGGTTTTTCCCACGTGCTTATGCTCCTTTTCTGAAAAATGTACTGCCGCTGCCGCTGAAATACCACCCGTCACGGGCTTCCTGCTTCAGATCGGGGCAGAGGGTGAGGGCAGGGGCACAGAGGTCGTTGAGGCTCAGGGCATCGTACCTCGCGAGCAGCGTATCACTATCGGTACGCGCCATCTCGCTTGCCAGATCAGCGTTGTATGCCATACGGTCAAGAGCGCTGCGATCGAATTCCCGATAGACCGCTGCCGTATCGCATGCGATCGGCGGTGTATGGGTGACGATCTCCAGCGTCTCCTCCTCAAAGGGGGTGACGACTTCACCGATGCCGCCGACATTGGCACTGGGGTAGTCATGGACGAAGAAGGGAACATCCGCACCGATCTTCGCTCCGATCGCACTCAGCGTTTCGACCGGGAGATCGAGTCTGCAGACGCGGTTGCAGAGGCGCAGAAATGCCGCCGCATCGGAGCTTCCTCCGCCAAGGCCCGCAAATTCGGGAATCTTTTTGTCGACCCGGACGACATGTCTTTCAAAAAAGCGCTCCACCTTACCGCCCGGAACCGCTTCGCACAGAAGCCGGTAGGCTTTGTAGATCGTGTTCTTTTCGATCGGGCAGCCGAAATCGCCTTCGAGTCCGAATCGCTCTCCCGGCGCTTTCGACGGGATGAAGGAGAGGGTGTCATAGAGATTTTCGACACGCATGAAGCGTGAGGAGATCAGGTGATACCCCTCCCGCAATCCGACGATTTTGAGAAAGATATTGACTTTGGCATGCGCTTTGATCGTCATGTAGCCAGTTTCCGGCGCAGGATCTCGAGCGCTTCGCTGTCGTTGTGTCTGGCCGCTTCGATATTGGCCTGTTGGATCTTCTCTTTGAGCTCTCCTCTGAGGATCGTCATCTCACGCGGCGCTTCGATCCCTATTTTGACATTTCCTTTGGAGATGTCGGTGATTTTGATGACGATGTCGTTGCCGAGGATGATCTCCTCATTCACTTTTCGTGAGAGTATCAGCATAGTTAACTCCGTTTAACAGATAGGATACGAGACCTTCCCTGATCTCGATGATGGCAAACATACTATCCAATTTTACCAGATATTTCCCTTCACTTTGGTTGGCGAAAGCGTGCAGGGGCAGTTTTCTGCCCAGCTTGATATCCTGCGGATCGCCGAGATAGCGATTCTCCTCCAGGTCGAGATAGTGCAGCGGATCGAGCGGGCGTTCGTTTTCGTAGCGAAAACGCCCCTCACGCAGGCGTGTCAGCATGCTGAGTGTGCCGGGGACGCCGAGCTTTTCGGCGATAAGCGCTCCGATACTGCGGATATAGCCGCCTTCGGAGATCGTCACTTCGAAGGTGACGAAGGGGTGCATGTAGTGGAGCAGGCGGATGTCGTAGATCGTCGAGGTGACCGAGCGCATCTCGATCTCGGCACCCGCTCTGGCCAGTTCGTAGGCGCGTCTGCCGCCGATCTTTTTGGCGGAGTAGCGGGGCGGCAGGTAGGTGATCTCTCCCTGCAGCGAGGCGAGTACCGATGCGATCTGCGCATGCGAAAAGGGATCGGGCAGGGATACTTCGCTCACCTTCTCGATATCGAGCGTCTCGCTGCAGGCTCCGAGCCAGAGGGTGGCACGGTAGGTTTTGGGTGCCTTTTTGAGGAAGCGGAAGAGTTTGGTATATTTGCCAAACGCCATGATGAGTACCCCCTCCGCGAAAGGGTCGAGTGTCCCCGAAAAGCCCGCTTTTCTGACACCGTATCTGCGTTTGATCTCTCCGAGAAAACGGTTGGAGCCGATATTTTTGGGCTTCCAGGCGACGAAGAGGCGGTCTGCGGACATCAGATCCTTTCCACGAAGGAGGCGAGGATGTCACGCTGTGTACCGCCGAAGTTGATTTTGAGTTTGTATTCGCGCTTCACTTTGCTCACTTCGAGTACCCGTCCGACGCCGAATATCTTGTGCTTGACGAGGGTCCCCTTTTTGAAGGAGGTGGTGCGTTCGAGTTTGAGCGAACCTTTGCTCACGCCGCACTCTGCGAGGAAGCGGCTCTTGGAGAGTTGGGCACGCTTTCCTTTGTAGTAGCGCGTCGCGGAGGAGGTGAGGACCAGCTCTTTTCGGGCACGTGTGATCGCGACATAGCCGAGTCTGCGCTCCTCCTCGATATCGCAGCCGTCTCCGACGAGCGGGAAGAATCCCTCCTCCAGTCCGATCACGAAGAGATAGTCGAACTCCAGCCCTTTGGAAGCATGGATACTCATAATCGAGATGGAGCGCTCGTCGATCTGATCCTGATCGCTCTGGAGGGTGATGTCGTTGAGAAAACTCTCGAGCGTGGCGTCGGCATTCTGGATGACGAAGTCGCGGTAGAGGCCGTAGAATTCGTCGATATTGAGGACTCTGTCCATACCGTCGGGCATCTGGGCGTAGTATGCGCGTATGGCGAAGGCGTCTTCGAGATTGTCGATCAGGTCGTAGCTGCTCTCTTCGAGACCGCTGCGCAGCCCCTCGATCCGGCTGAAAAAGTCGCCGATCGTACCGAAGGCTTTTTTGCTGATGTTTCGCGCCAGCTCGTCGCTGTGTGCTTTCCAGACGCCGTAGATGGAGCATCGGTGGATATAGGCGAGGTGGAGCAGCTTGTCGAGCGTCGCTTTGCCGAGTCCGCGTTTGGGTTTGTTGATGATGCGTTTGAGCGAAAAGTCGTCGTGGATATTGGTGATGACGCGCAGGTAGGCGATGATATCTTTGACCTCCGCACGCTCGTAGAACTTGAGCCCGCCGACCATCTTGTAGGGTACGCCGGCGCGGTTGAGCCCCTCTTCGATCGAGCGGGAGAGGGCGTTGATCCGGTAGAGGACGGCGATATCTTTGGGGTCGATGCCGCTGTCGATCAGTTTGCGGATACGGCTCGCGACGGTGCGGGCTTCGGCGTTTTCATCGTCGAAGTGGAGAAATTCGATCGCTTTGCCCGCCTCTTTGGTGCTCTCGAGGGTTTTGCCCAGACGGTTTCGGTTGTGCTCGATCAGTTCGTTGGCGGCTTTGAGGATGGCGGAGGTGGAGCGGTAGTTTTTGGTCAGTTTGACCACTTTGGTGCCCGGAAATTCCCGGTCGAATTCGAGGATGTTTTTGATATTGGCCCCGCGCCATCCGTAGATGCTCTGATCGTCGTCACCCACGACGCAGAGGTTGTTGTGGGTCGATGCGAGTTTCTGGAGGAGTTTGAACTGGAGGTTGTTGGTATCCTGATACTCGTCGACGAGGATATAGCGGTACTGCTGGCTGATTTCGCGGCAGAGGGCTTCGTTTTGTTCGAGGATCTTGTAGGGGAGTATCAGCAGATCGTCGAAGTCGACGAGGTTGTTCTGCTCCAGATAGGCTTCGTACTGCTGATAGATGGCGGCGATCTTTTTGTAGTTGGGCATCTGTGCCGAAGCGATCGCCTCTTCGGGTGCGATCAGGTTGTTTTTGTAGCGGGAGATCTCGGCGGCGACCATCGGGATCGGCAGATCGATATCGAAACTCTTGAGGATCCGTTTCTTGTCGTCGGTGTCGATGATGACGAAGCTGTTGGAGCGTCCGAGCTCCTGCATGTGGTGCTTGAGAAAGAGGAGGCCGAATTTGTGGAAGGTGCACAGCAGCGGCGGGTAGGTGATCTGCTCGTCGAGCAGGGAGAGCGCGCGCTGGCGCATCTCGGAGGCCGCTTTGTTGGTGAAGGTGAGGGTGAGTATCGAGGAGGCGGGGATGCCGTTGGCGATCAGATAGGCGACCCTGGAGGTGATGGTTTTGGTCTTGCCGCTGCCGGCT
This sequence comes from uncultured Sulfurospirillum sp., assembly GCA_964384355.1. Classification (GTDB taxonomy): domain Bacteria; phylum Campylobacterota; class Campylobacteria; order Campylobacterales; family QNZT01; genus QNZT01. The sequence continues at coordinate 16,801 of CAYLLC010000018.1, forward strand.
CCCGCGAGAATCAGTACCGGTCCGTCGACATGCTCGACCGCCTCGCGCTGCGCTTCGTTGAGTTGATCAAATATTTTTTCCATCGGTCACTCTTGTTTTCTTTTATTATAGTTAAACAATCATAAAAAAAGTATAATAAAGCTTTATACTATTTACTTTTATATTATTTTTTGTTATGATAACAAGAGGTTATCATATAAATTATAGATAAGGATGTGTATATGTTGAAAGATTTCGCCAAACTGGGTACTTTTCTGACTGTGGTCAAGGAGCGCAGCTTCTCGAAGGCTTCCAAAAAACTGGGAATATCACAACCGGCCGTGACACAGCAGATCAAATGGCTCGAAGAGTATCTCGATTCGAAAATCGTCGAACGCAAAAAAAACGGTATCACTCTGACCAAAACGGGCGAGGAGCTCTACAAGATCGCGCAGCGACTCGACAAATGCGTCAGCAGCGTCGAAAAAGATATCATTCATATCATGAACAAGGAGCTCACTTTCATCATCGGCGCATCCTTCACGATCGGCAACTATGTCCTGCCCTCGTTTCTCAACGATATCAAAGATGCGATCAACAACGATGTCCTGATTCAGGTCGACCTCTCTCAGGGCGTGCTCGACAAACTGCTCGACAAGAAGATCGACATCGCGATGGTGGAGTCGCCGATCTTTCTGGACGGGATCATCTACCGTGAGTGGCTCGAGGATGAGTTCGTACTCTTCAGCAACCGTCCGCTGCCCAAGGTGATCCGTCCCGAGCAGCTGCAGGAGTTCAACTGGATCTGCCGCGAAGAGGAGTCCCATACGCGGCGCGTGATCGCGGAGGCGTTCGAAGAGGCGGGTATCGAGTGCAAGGCGTTCGATATCGCGACGACGGTGACGAGCCCGACGGCCGTCGTACAGACGGTGCTGCGCGCACCCAAAGAGGGCAAACAGACCGTAGCGATCATCTCACGCTTCACGATCAACGACGAGATCGAAAACGGCAAGCTCCATGCGGCGAAGATCAAGGGGCTGGAGTTCAAACGCGCCTTCTATCTCGCCTATCTGAAGGAGCGCAAGCATGACGCCTTCATCGACAAAGTGGTCAGCTTCTTCATGCGAAAGCGCAAAATTTAGCGCTTTTTTCGCTTTTTGAGCAGTTTTTCGTTTTCGGGATTGGAGAGGAAGATGTTGGTCGATTTGTCGACATCCGCCTTTTTGGGCGTATGCTCCGGCGGGACGGAGAGGTTGATCAGGATTGGCGTATCCTCGACGAGAATCTGCACGATCGCCGAGAGGGGCACCGTGACGAAGCTGCCGACATTCTGATGTCCGAATCCCGCCTCGAAGTAGAGATTCTCTTCGTCGAAGCTGCATGTCTCGAAGGTATACTCGGCGATGACGAAGAGGGTGATCGGCTTGAAGTTTTCGGTAATTTCGGAGGGGAGTACGGGATCGAATCTGATCTCGGCGATATTGGTCAGAATCGAGAAGTAGACCCCTTTGGCCAGTAAAAGATCGATAATCTCCCGGATATGGAGTACCATCATATCATGAAAATCATGATCTCTTAAAAATTGTTGTATCATGTGAAACTACCTTGATTTTTTAAAATTTTAATATAATATTCTTTAGCTGATAAAGTCCTGTCATCGCATTGAGCAGGGCGAATTCGGTGCTTTTTCGCAGAAATCCCCGGTCGATCCGGCGGGTACGCAAGAGCCCTGCATCGATCAGCGATGCGCGCATCGTCCCTTCCAGCAGCGGCACTTCGGGCGTATACCAGTGCAGACCGTCGAAGAGTGCGATATTGGCGATGGAGGTATCGGTGAGGAGGCCGTCGCGCACGATGATGATATCGTCGCTCTCGCCTCTGCGGGAGAAGAGTGCGTCGATCGCGCTTCTGTCGGTCGATTTGTAGCTATAGGAGATCTCGGCATCGATACACTGCAGGCTGCGGTAGCGACGGCGGCGGTAGGGGGTGAGGGTGACCGCTCCGATTGCAGGGCCGTAGAGGAGTTTGCAGCGGTAGAGGCCGTCGTCGGAAGGGAGGTCGATATAGTCGGCGATATCGTAGTCGCTGCGGATGCCGAAACGGTCGTATAGGGTGCGGTTGAGCCTGCGGTTGTGCCAGATTCTGTTGTGAATCCGGCGGCCTTCGATGCGCACCGTCTCAAAAAAAGGGTACATAGATCTTCTCCCGCAGTTCGTCGTATTCGCTTCGGGCGTCGCTGTCGATCGTGATACCGCCGCCGCTTTTGTAGATGAGCCGATCGCCGTCGCGCTCGATGAAGCGGATCATGACCGCGCTGTCGAGGCGCTCACCGTCGAAGGTACCGAATATACCGGTGAAGTAGCCGCGCTCGTAGCTCTCGACGCGTCGGATGATCTCGGTCGTGGAGCGTTTGGGTGCGCCGGTGATGGAGCCTGCGGGCAGGAGCGAGAGCATGATGTCCCCGAGCCGATCCTGCCATCCGCACGCCAGATCGCCCGCGATGCGGGAGCTCACCTGCAACAGCTCGCGCTCGCCTGCGCGGATTTTGTCGATATAGCGAAAGCGCTCCACCCGTACGCGCTTCGCGACGCGGGAGAGGTCGTTGCGCAGCAGATCGACCACCATGACATGCTCGGCCATCTCTTTGGGGTTGTCGAGGATCTGCCGTGCGGCGTCCGGGAGCGTCGCGTCGATCGTACCCTTCATCGGATAGGTGTAGATGCGGTCGGCTGCGATATTGACGAAGCGCTCGGGGCTGAAGCAGACGAAACGGTCCCGGTAGAGGAGCTTGAATTTCGCCTCGACGGTGCGGTAGATCTCCCTGAGCGAGAGCGGGGTGAAGAGCTCGGAGGGGAAGGTGAGGTTGAGCAGATAGGTGTTGCCGCGTCGGATCTCTTCGATGACGCGGTCGAAGGCGTGCCGGTAGGTCGCAAAATCGACCGATGCGTAACGATACGCCCGCGTGGCAGGTGCAGCGGGGCGCTGCGGCGTATCGATCGCGAACCGGATATCGGAGGGGAGTGCGGCGAGGGGGTGGATCTCGTAGTTTTGCAGCGTGAAATCGATCATGAAAAAGATCGGCTCACGGGCACGCCCGTATCGGTTGAGTACAAGTCGCAGCGCTTCGTTGGAAGCGAAGTCCGGTTCAGGCAATCAATCTTTCCAGTACTGCCATGCGTACGAAGACGCCGTTTTTGACCTGTTCGAGGACTTTGCAGCGCGGGTCTGCGAGCATGGCGTCGTCGATGTCGATGTTGCGGTTGACGGGGCCGGGATGCATCAGCATGATATCGCGATCCCCGATACGCTCCGCGGTGATGCAGAAGTCGGTGGCGTAATCTTTGAGCGAGGCGTAGATCTGATTGGTGTGGCGCTCCGTCTGGGTCCGCAGGCTCATGATGATATCGACATCGTCGAGGATCTCTTCGAGGTAGTGGGTCTTGCGAAACGCTTCGATGCGCGGCATGAAGTGGGGCGGGGCGACCAGCGTAATCTCGAGGCCGAAACGCGAAAGTAGCTCGATATTGGAGTTGGCGACGCGGGAGTTTTTGATGTCGCCGACGATGGCGATCTTCTTGCCTCTGGGATCGGGGAAGCGCTCCATGATCGTGAAGAGATCCAGCAGCGCCTGCGTGGGGTGCCCGTGTGCGCCGTCGCCGCCGTTGAGAATCGGGCAGTTGACGTAGTTGGAGAGGATTTTGGGGACGCCGGCGTTCTGGTGGCGTACGACGATCGCGGCGGGTTCCATCGCGTCGAGGTTGGCTGCGGTGTCGTAGAGGGTTTCGCCTTTGCCGGTGGAGCTTTTGGCGACGTCGAGGCTGACCACCTCCGCACCGAGCCGTTTGGCGGCCACTTCGAAGCTGCTGCGGGTGCGGGTGGAGTTTTCGAAAAAGATCGTGATGATCAGCTTGCCCTCGAGTGTCGGGGTGATGAATCCCTCTTTGAACTGTTTCGCACGGGCGAATATCGCCTCGATCTCATGACGGTCGAAATCGGATGTGTTGATTAGATGCTTCATAATAGAGCGATTTTACCACAGCTCCTCTTCACAATCGCTTCACACTGAAGGCTTATCATGTCGGTACAGAAATCAGTTTTGGAGGAAAGAGATGAGACGAATCTGGATCTTTGCGACGCTGCTGGCGGCATCCCTGCTGCATGCGGAGTCGATCGAATATACGACCTATGTCAGAGTGACCAAAAGTACGCCGGTCTACGAGACGGTGGTGGAGCGGGAGCCCTATCAGGAGTGCTGGACGCAGCGGGTACCGGTGACGACCTACGAGCAGCCGCAGCGCTACTACGGCAGCGACGACCGGACCGCTGCGGGTATCATCGGCGGTGTCGCGGGCGGTATACTGGGCCATCAGATCGTCCACAGCCGTCGTGCCAAGGGGGCCGCGACGATCGGCGGTGCGATTTTGGGGACGCTGGCCGGGCAGAATATGGCCCGCGGAGGCCACCGCTACCGTGAACCTGCCCGTGCGGTGACGCACTACGAGAGCAGGCGGGAGTGTACGACGCGCTACGAAGAGAAGCGTGTGCGTGAATTTCGCGGATACCGGAATGTTGGATGGTACAAAGGCAAAAAGATCGTCAAAATCTCCGACAGAAAGCTCAGACGCATTCCCGTCACGGTGACGATCAGCTACTGAATCAGCCCGGCGGCTATCGCCCTGAGGTCATGCTGAAGTGTCAGAAAGCTTCCGAAGTATGCTTCGTAAAAGGGACGCGTCAGCCGGTCGAAGGCGGCTTCGTCGCGGAGGTTGACGCACCAGTGCTGCGGCAGATCGGCTGCGGCGAGCCGGTGCAGGCTGAGGAGGGTGTCGTTGATCGATCCGAGACGGTCATGCGTCACCAGCAGCGGCACGGCGTCCAGATCCCGGATCAGGTCGATCATGAAGTAGCTGCAGCGGATCGGCACCATCAGGCCGCCGGCCCCTTCGATCAGCAGGAGATCGCATCGCCGGCGGAGCAGCTTCATCTTCTCATCGATCGGCGTCAGATCGAGTGCTTCTCCCGATGCGGCGACGAAGGGGGCTGCGGGGAGTGTGAGCCGAATAGGGCAGATATCTTCTATCGCCAGATCGCAGAGCTCCGGATTGCAGCGCAGGGCATGCGCAAAGAGTGCCGTCGCATCGGGCGGAGTCGTCGCTACGCCGGTTTCGATCGGTTTGAGTACCCCGACGCGGTATCCCATCTCGGTATAGATGTCGATTAATCTGTGCATTGTGTAGGTTTTACCCACATCGGTATTGGTGGCGGTGACGAAAATCTTCTGCATGAGAATTATATTACCAAATTACCAGTTAAGAGGCGATTTCTGCAGTTATTTATATATTGTTAACCAAATCGGATTCGAAAAACTGTATAATATATTCTGATTTGTTTAGTAAAAAGGAAAAATGTGGAGCACAAACACGACAGCGAGGTAGAATTTGAATCCCTGGAAGAGAGTTCCGAGGTCAAAAGATATAAAGTTGTTCTGTTAAATGACGATTTTACCAGCATGGATTTTGTTGTGGAGATCTTGATGGAGTTGTTTGGACACCCTTTGGACAGTGCTATCAACATTATGCTGAACATACACAGAGAAGGTCGGGGGGTTTGCGGGGTCTATACCTATGAGATCGCCGAGACGAAAATCGCCCAGGTACGCCAAAGAGCCTTAGAAAACGAATATCCATTGAAAGCGATAATGGAGGAAGAGTAGAAAATATGTTAAACAAAGAGTTGAATTCAGTTTTAAACGAAGCGTTGGAGTTTGCGAAAAAGAGCAGGCATGAGTATGTCACGATCGAGCATGTCTTCTTCTCCCTGCTGACGAACGATCAGGCGATCAAGATTTTGCAGAAGTGCGGTGCCGATACCGCCTTTTTGCTGGAGCGTATCAAAACGCATCTCGATTCCGTATTCAAGCCGCTCGCCGAAGAGAACTATCATGATCCGTTCGAGACGGTAGCGCTGGCGAGAGTGATCGACTCGATGATCACCAATATCAAAGGTGCGGACAAGAAGCAGGCGAGTGTCGGCGATCTGCTGGCGGCGCTTTTCGAGGAGGAGCGCAGCTACAGCGTCTATCTGCTCAAGCAGCAGGGCGTCTCCAAGCTGGCCATTCTCGAAGCGATTACCGAAGAGAAGCATGAAGCCGAAGAGGTGGTCAAAACACCCAAAGAGGACGGGGATCTGGCCAACTATACGATCAATCTCAACGAACTGGCCAGAAACGGCAAGATCGATCCGGTGATCGGGCGTGAAGATGAGCTCAACCGTGTCATGCAGGTGCTTTGCCGCCGCAAGAAGAACAATCCGCTGCTCGTCGGTGAGCCGGGTGTCGGCAAGACGGCGATCATCGAAGGTCTGGCGCTCAAAATCGTCAACGACGAGACGCCGGAAATTCTCAAAAACGCTTCACTCTTCTCTCTGGATATCGGTGCGCTCCTCTCGGGCACCAAATACCGCGGTGATTTCGAGAAGCGCCTCAAAGGGGTACTCGCGGAACTCGAAGAGATCGACAATGCAGTCCTCTTCATCGACGAGATCCATACGATCGTAGGCGCCGGCTCTACCAGCGGCGGATCGATGGATCTCTCCAACCTGCTCAAACCGGCACTCGCCAGCGGGGGGATCAAGTGTATCGGTGCGACGACCTACAGTGAGTTTCGCAACTTTTTCGACAAGGACAAAGCGCTGAGCCGCCGCTTCGCCAAAGTCGATGTCGAAGAGCCGAGCATAGAGGATACCTATCAGATCATCCTGGGGCTGCGTGACAAGTACGAAGCGCATCACAATGTCCGCTACAGCGACACGGCGCTGCGTACTTCGGTCGAGCTGGCCAAAAAGTATATCAACGACCGCTTCCTGCCCGACTCCGCGATCGATCTGATCGACGAAGTGGCGGCTTCGTTTCATATTCAGCCTGAGAAGAGGGTGGATGTGACGGTCGAGGATATCGAGCATGTGATCGCCAAGATCGCCCATATACCGAGCAGACAGGTCAGCTCCGACGACAGAAGCGTGCTCAAAAATCTCGAAAAAGATCTCAAAAAAGTGGTCTACGGACAGGATGAGGCGATCGAAGAGGTGGCCAAAGCGGTCAAACGCGCGCGCGCCGGGCTGGGCCGCCCGCATGCACCTATCGGATCGTTCCTCTTTGCAGGACCTACCGGTGTCGGAAAGACCGAAGTGGCGAAGAAACTGGCGGAGACGCTGGGGGTTCATTTCGAGCGATTCGACATGAGTGAGTATATGGAGAAGCACAATGTCGCCAGACTCATCGGTGCGCCTCCGGGATATGTCGGATATGAAGAGGGCGGACAGCTGACCGAAGCGATCCGCAAGCATCCGTACACTGTCCTGCTGCTCGATGAGGTGGAGAAGGCGCATCCGGATGTGATGAACATCCTGCTGCAGGTGATGGACAGCGCGACACTGACCGACAATGACGGCGTCAAGACCGATTTCAGAAACGTGATCATCATCATGACGAGTAATCTCGGTGTCAAAGCGGCGCCGCAGGTCGGATTCCACAAGGATGAGACACACAAAGCGGAATCGGCGATCGGGGACTTTTTCGCGCCTGAGTTCAGAAACCGCCTCGATGCAGTCGTACACTTCAAACCGCTGAGCGAAGATGTGATGATCCATATCGTCGAGAAGTTCCTCGGAGAGCTCGAAGAGCAGCTCGAAGATAAAGAGATCAAGATCGTCGCGACACTGGAAGCGAAGAAGTATTTCGCCGAGAAGGGCTTCGATCCTGCACTCGGTGCCCGCGTGATGGGGCGCGTGATCCAGGATGAGGTCAAGACGCCGCTGACGGACGAAGTCCTCTTCGGTGAGCTGCAGGAGGGCGGTGTCGTCATGCTCTCTATCAGAGACGGCAAACTGCATCTCGAATTCGAATCGGCAAAGCAGGTCGTTGATACCAGAAGTTAACCGATACTCCTATATCTTTCCGGACCCCAGAGAGGCATCTCCCGAAGGTCTGGTCGCATGGGGCGGGGATCTCAAACCCGATCGGGTCATCTCCGCCTATCTGCAGGGTATTTTCCCCTGGTACAACGAAAACGATCCCATCCTCTGGTGGTCCCCCGATCCCCGACTCGTCCTCTACCCCAAAGATATCAAAATCTCCAAATCTCTCAGACGCAGCATGAAGAAGTTCGAAGTGCGTATCGACACGGACTTTGAAGCGGTGATGCGAAAGTGTCGCGATGTACGGGTCCTCAACGATGAGGGGACATGGATCCTCGAAGAGGTGATCGAAAGCTATCTGCAGATCCATCGAAAAGGGCTCGCCAAATCCTTTGAAGTCTATTTCGAGGGAGAGCTGGTGGGCGGGCTCTACGGCATCGATCTGGGAAAAGTCTTTTGCGGTGAGTCGATGTTCGCGACCAAAAGCGACGCCTCCAAAACCGCACTGGTACATCTGGCGCAATATTGTCTGGAGAGAGGCTACGAACTGATCGATTGTCAGGTACCCAGCGACCATCTCAAACGCATGGGGGCGGTGGAGATGGAGCGCGATAAATTTCTGGATATACTGGAGCATTCCCTGGCAGTCTCATAGTATGCATGTTTCAAAGCTTCTGTGAAATTTATAGATTTTAACTACTTTTTTATGCAATATGTTGTATCCTCTCTACTTTAGAAACTCCTATAGAAAGATAGCATCATGAAAATATTAGTAACGGGTACGGCAGGTTTTATCGGCTTTCATCTGGTGAACAAGCTTTTGCAAAGAGGCGACACCGTCGTCGGTATCGATAATATCAACGACTACTACGACCAGAATGTCAAATACGGCAGACTCAAAGAGACGGGTATCGTCGCCTCTCTGGAAGAGGGTGCGCAGATACCCTACAATCAGCCGATCAAAAGCAGCAGATATCCCGACTATACCTTCGTCAAGCTCGATCTTGCCGATCGGGAGGCTGTCGAAGCGTTGTTTGAACGGGAGCAGTTCGATACGGTGATCAATCTGGCTGCACAGGCGGGGGTACGCTACTCCCTCAAAAATCCGTATGCCTATGTCGACAGCAATATCGTCGGATTTGTCAATCTGCTGGAGTGCTGCCGCCATCATGCGATCAAGCACCTGACCTACGCGAGCAGCTCGAGTGTCTATGGGCTCAACGAGGAGCAACCCTTTTCGACGCACCACAATGTCGACCACCCTATCAGCCTCTATGCCGCCAGCAAAAAGTCGAACGAACTGATGGCGCATACCTACAGCCATCTCTTCAATGTGCCGACGACCGGGCTGCGCTTTTTTACGGTTTATGGGCCATGGGGACGACCCGATATGGCGCTTTTCCTCTTTACCAAAGCGATCATAGAGGATAAGCCGATCGATGTCTTCAACTACGGCAAGATGCAGCGCGATTTCACCTATATCGACGATATCGTCGAGGGGGTGATACGGGTCAACGACAACCCGCCAAAAGGCAATCCCGAGTGGTCGGGCATGCATCCCGATCCCGCAAGCTCCAGAGCTCCCTATAAAATTTACAATATCGGAAACAACAACCCCGTGCAACTGATGGAGTTCATCGAGGCGATCGAAAAGAAGCTGGGAAAAACAGCGCAAAAGAATATGCTTCCCATACAGCCGGGCGATGTGCCGAGCACCTATGCCGATGTCACCGACCTGATCGAAGATCTGGGATACAAACCCGAAACCTCGATACAGGAGGGGATCGATCGGTTTGTCGATTGGTATCTTGATTTTTTTGGTGTGGATGTGAAGCGTTGAGGGACAACAAAATGAAAAAAGTAGCACTGATTACCGGTATCACAGGACAAGACGGAAGTTATCTTGCGGAGTTTTTGCTCAAAAAGGGGTATATCGTTCATGGTATAA
>CAYLLC010000019.1:0-19312 GCA_964384355.1 uncultured Sulfurospirillum sp.
GCAGGAGCATACCGGTGTCGATGTCACGATTCACAAGCGCGGGTACGGCAACCATGCACTCTACTATCTGGTTCTCAAGACGCAGAAGGAGCAGCGACAGATCACCAATGAGATCAAAGAGGCGCTTTTCAGAGACACTGTTACGAAACTTCCCACCAGACTCAAACTCTTTCACGATATCGATGAGCATTGCGAACATGCGATCTTTCCCAAAAGTACCCTCATCTATCTCACGATCGACAACTTCGATGCGCTCAACGAATTTTTCGGCATCGACGCGGGCAACATCATCCTCACGCGCGTCGCCGAGTGGCTGCAGCGGGATCTGCCCACACCGCAGGCGAAACTCTACAAGATCGACTTCAACCATTTCGCGATATTCGTGCCGAAGTACCTCTACAAAGAGGAGCTGGATACCTATCTCAGAAAGCTGATATCGCAGATCTCCCGAGAGGAGTTCTCCTTCCAGGAGAGCCTCTTCAATATCGAAATCACGGCCGGTGTGGCACGGGGAAGTCAGAATCTGCCCAAAAACGCCTATCTCGCACTCAAAGAGGCGGAGAGGTCGAAAAAGAGCTACAAAATCTACGACGAAAAGGAGAACCATCACGAGCGCTTCCTGCACAATATCAAGATCAACAAGATGGTCAAAGAGGCGATCGACAATCAGCGGGTCGAGCCCTTTTTTCAGCCGATTTTCAATCTCAAAACCAATCAGATAGAGAAGTATGAGTCGCTGATGCGGATCCGGCAGGAGGACAACTCCTATGCGACGCCTGCAGAGTTTCTCGAGATCGCCAAAACTTCCAAAATGTACACCGAGCTCTCCCGTGCGATGATCAAGAAGTGTTTTCAGCAGCTGAAGAGCGTGCGCTATCCGATCACGATCAATATCACGATCGAAGATATTCTGGAGCCGCGTGTGTCGCAGTTCATCCTCCGAAATCTCAAGAAGCATGGTTTCGGTCCGTTCATCACGTTCGAGATCGTCGAGAGCGAATCGATCAGCAACGAGATCCGGGTCAAAAACTTCATCAAGCGTGTCAAAAGCTACGGCTGTCAGATCGCGATCGACGACTTTGGCAGCGGCTTCTCCAACTTCGGGCAGCTGATGTCTCTCGATGCCGACTATATCAAGATCGACGGTTCGCTGATCAAAAATATCACCAAGGACAGAGAGAGCGAGATCATGACACGTACGATCATCTCGATGGCCAAAGAGCTCAACATGAAGACGGTCGCGGAGTATGTCTCGTCGCAGGCGATTTTCGACACGGTCAAGCGACTGGGAATCGACTATGCGCAGGGCTATTTCATCGATCGGGCCGATCCGGCCCTGCTCAGGCAGGCCGCTTCACGGTAATCGAGGCTATCGTCTGCTCAGCTGCGCTTTCTGTTCACTCTGCATCAGCCAGACGAAGACCTCTGCGATCGCTTTGTAGAGCGGGGGCGGGATCTGCTCGTCGAGATCGAGTTTGAGCAGTGAATCTGCCAGCGCTTCGTTCTGAAAGACCGGTATATCGAATTCACGCGCTTTGTGCATGATCTTTTCGGCGATCGCACCTTTGCCTTTGGCGATCACTTTGGGGGCACTGTTTTGCTCCTGGTCATATTTGAGCGCTACCGCTTTTTTGTCACTCATTTCAGTTTGATCACTCCTGCGAATCTGCCTGTGGTACCCTCTCTGCGATAGGAGAAGTAGTCGGTATCGCAGCATGTGCACACCGGCGAAATCTCGATATGCGCCCTTTTCAGACCTGCATCAAGGAGCTGATCCAGATTGAGGCGCTGCAGATCGAGATAGGTTTTCCCCTCTGCTTCACGGATATAGGTTTTACCAAAGTTCCTGATAGTGATATCGGCCAAATCGGCGCCGACTTCATAGCAGCATGCATGGATCGAGGGGCCCAGCAGTGCGAGGATGTCGCCCGGATCGCTGCCGAAGGCCTCCTCCATCTCTCGGATCGTCTTGGGTGCGATCGCTTTGAAGGTGCCGTTTCGTCCCGCATGTACGGCTGCGATGACCGATTGGACGGGGTCGTAGAGCATGACCGGGATGCAGTCTGCGACCATGACCATCAGCGGGATGTTGCGGCGGTCGGTGACGATCGCGTCGCAGTTTTCGATCCTGTTGAGGGCGCAATCTTCGATGATCGCGATACGGTCGGAGTGCGTCTGCTCCATATAGATCAGGTTCTCTGCGTAGTAGTCATGCTTTTGTGCGAGGCGGATGCGGTTTTGGAGGACATTTTCGGGATCGTCTCCGACATGCAGCGCGAGATTGAGCGAGTCGTAGGGGGCGGGGCTGACGCCTCCGTGCCGGTCGGTGATCGTACAGAAGAGCCGATCGGCATACGGTGCGAAGAGTGCAGATCGCATCAGTAGCCTGCCATGATGGCGTCGATCGTATCCCAGGTGATCTTTTTCTCTTTGTGAAACATATGGTAGAGATAGCGGGCGAACATATCGGTCTCGACATTGACCCGTCTGCCGGATTTGTAGTCGGCGAAGAGGGTGTTTTGGAGCGTATGCGGGATGATCGTGAGCCGGAAGCTCTCATCGTAGACTTCGTTGACGGTGAGGCTGATACCGTCGATGGCGATCGAGCCTTTGGGGATGATATACTTCATGAAGGCTTTCGGGACGGTGATGTAGTAGTCGGTGGCGTTGGAGAGCGGGGTGATACGGGTGATCTCGCCGATCGTGTCGATATGCCCCTGCAGGATATGCCCTTCGAGGCGGTCGCTCAGCTGCATGGCGGGCTCCATATGGACACGGCCGCGCAGATTCTCCATGGCGATGGTTTTCTGTGTCTCGGGAGAGAGCTCTACGGTGAAGGTACCGGGCGCTTTGCGCACGACGGTGAGGCATGTGCCGTTGATCGCGATCGAGTCGCCGATGCCCGGCTCGTAGCTGCTCTTGAGTGTGAGAAAGTTGTTGTCGAAAGCCGCGACGGTCGCCATCTCTCTGATCAGTCCTGTAAACATAGGGTGATTATACCAAACTTTGTTATAATCGCAGAAAAATCGGCATGATAGATGAAGGAAGACGATGCGATATGATGTCATTGTGATCGGCGGCGGGCATGCGGGAATCGAGGCTGCGCTGGCCGCTGCGAGAATGGGCAAAAAGACGCTTTTGATTACGATACTGGCGGAGCGGATCGGTGCGACCAGCTGCAATCCCGCGATCGGCGGGCTGGCCAAGGGGCATCTGGTCAAGGAGATCGATGCGCTGGGCGGCGAGATGGCGAAGTGTACCGATGCGGTGGGGTTGCAGTTTCGCATCCTCAACGCTTCCAAAGGCCCTGCGGTACGCGGAAGCCGTGCGCAGATCGATATGGATAGGTATCCGATCTATATGCGCGATGTGATCCTGCATACGCCGGGCCTGAGCGTGAAGCAGGAGATCGCCGAAGAGATTGTACTGGAAGGGGGGAGGGTCGCCGGTGTCAGGACCGATCTGGGGCTCTTCTACGAAGCGCGCAAGGTGATCGTGACGGCGGGGACATTTCTGCGCGGCTTGATCCATATCGGCGAGTATCAGAAGGAAGCGGGCAGGGTGGGGGAGTTTCCCTCCAACAAGCTCAGCGACTCTCTCAAATCGTTCGGACTGGAGATGGGCAGGCTCAAGACAGGCACATGCCCGCGCATCGATGCCGCGAGTATCGACTTTTCGGTGATGGAGGAGCAGCCCGGAGACGAGCATCCGGTGCCGTTCAGTTTCCATACACCCAGAACGGAGGCGTTCGGCAAAGCGCAGCTGCCATGCTACATCACCTTTACCAATATCGACACCCACTCGATCATCGCCGAGAATTTCTACCGTGCACCGCTCTTTACCGGGCAGATCGAGGGCGTGGGGCCGAGATACTGTCCGAGTATCGAGGATAAGGTGAACCGGTTCGCCGACAAAGAGCGCCATCATCTCTTTATCGAGCCGCAGACCCGGGAGGCGACGGAGTACTACATCAACGGCCTCTCCACCTCACTGCCGCCCGATGTGCAGCTCGATATGGTCCACTCGATCAAGGGGCTCGAACATGCGAAGATCGTCCGCTACGGCTATGCGATCGAGTATGACTATGTGCAGCCTACGGAGCTGCGCCATACGCTGGAGACCAAAAAGGTGGAGGGGCTCTACTGCGCGGGGCAGGTCAACGGTACGACCGGATACGAAGAGGCGGCGGCACAGGGGTTGATGGCGGGTATCAACGCCGCGCTCGCGATCGACGGCAGGGAGCCGCTGGTACTGCGCCGCGACGAAGCCTATATCGGCGTGCTGATCGACGATCTGGTGACCAAGGGGACCAAAGAGCCCTACAGAATGTTTACGAGCCGTGCGGAGTATCGGCTGCTGCTGCGGGAGGACAATGCCGATCTGCGCCTCAGCGGCTACGGGTATGCACTGGGATTGATCGACGAAGATTTCTACCGAAAGGTCATGCAGAAGAAGCGGGATATCGCCGAGGTACTGGCCTATCTCGACAGCCACTTTATCACACCCTCGAAAGAGAACAACGCCAGACTCGAAGCGCTGGAGGAAGCACCCGTGACCGACAAAGTACCGCTCAAGCGGGTCGTGGGGCGTGCGACCTTCACGACCGAAAAGTTCGATACGCTCTTGCCGCAGTTCGCCGATCTGGCCGAGGATACCAAAGAGCAGATCATGATCGAGTCCAAATACGCCTCCTATATCGAGAAGCAGCAGGCGCAGATCGACCGGATGAAAAATATGATCAATATCAAAATTCCGCGCGATTTCGACTTCAAAAAGGTCTCCGGGCTCAGCAACGAGATCATCGAAAAGCTGGAGAAATTCAACCCGCCGACACTCTTCGCAGCCAGCGAAATCAGCGGTGTGACGCCCGCTGCGATCGATATTCTCCATATCTATATCCGCATGGAACAGAAGCGCAATGCGTAAGCGCTTCTTATCATTAAGATAAAATTTTAAGAATTCCCTTTATTTCTTGTTCCGAATCAATAAAATTTAACACCCTTATAGCTATAATAAGTGGTTAAATTTTTAAAAAGGAGTGCGCATGGCAGTCGAAAAAGAGAGAAGAGACTTTCTTGGTATGGCGCTGGGCGGATTTACCGCGCTCGGCGGTATCGCTGCATTAGGTGCTGCAAAACGAACCTGGGATCCCCTCCCAAGCGTCAAAGCAGCCGGTTTTACGACGATCGACCTTTCAGAGATGAAAGAGAATCAGCTCGTTGTCGAGAAATGGAGAGGTAAACCGATCTTTATCCTCAAACATTCCAAAGATATGAAATCCGATCCCCGAGATGTCGTGGTCGGTGACGACAAATACTTTGTCGCTATCGGGCTCTGTACGCATCTTGGCTGTATTCCTGCCTATCTCCCCGATCTGCATGAGTTTCACTGTGCATGTCACGGCGGACAGTTCGATGCGAACGGACGGGTACTGAAGTCCCCTCCGCCGAGTCCGCTGGTGATTCCACCGTTCAAGGTTGAAGGTACGAAGATTGTGCTTGGGGAAGAGGGACCTCAGTACAAAGAGATGAAAGCTAAAAAGCTGATAGCATAAAGGAGGCGTGATGGCACATTTTGAAAAAGCGAAAAATTTACATGACTGGCTGAACCAGCGCCTCGCAATCGACACATTGCGACGCGTTCTGGCGACTGAATACTGGATCCCGAAAAATATCAACTTCCTCTGGGCGATGGGTATGATTCTGGCGACGACTTTCGGTATTCTTCTGATTTCGGGAATCTTCCTGCTGATGTACTACAAGCCCGACACCAAACTGGCGTTTGACTCGGTCAACTACACGATCATGAGTGAAGTGGGATACGGATGGCTCTGGAGACATATACACGGTGTCGCGGCATCGGTGGTCTTTCTGATTATCTATATCCATATGTTTACCGGTATCTACTACGGCTCTTACAAAAAGGGACGCGAACTGATCTGGATCTCCGGTATGCTGCTCTTCGTGACATTTTCTGCAGAGGCATTCTCTGGTTATATGCTCCCATGGGGTCAGATGAGTTACTGGGCGGGTATGGTTATCACCAATCTCTTCAGTATGGGATCTCTGGAGCTCAACGGCTTGGTCGAGTGGATCCGCGGTGATTATGTACCCGGCGATGCGTTCCTCGGACGATTCTTCATGCTGCATGTACTGCTCATGCCGCTGATTATCATCGCGCTGATCGTATTTCACTTCGGTACGCTGCGTATTCCGCATGTCAACAACCAGGACGGCGAAGAGATCGATTTCGATGCCGAAGCGAAAAAATATCTCGCAGGCGATACCAAAAACGCGAAAGTGATCCGCTTCCAGTGGGACTTCCTGAGCAAAGATATCTTTGTGCTGGGCGTTTTTCTGATCTTCTTCTTCTATCTGGTATTTTACCACTTCGAATTTGCGATGGATCCGGTCAACTTCGATCCGGCCGACGGTCTCAAGACACCGCCGCATATCTATCCTGAGTGGTATTTCCTCTGGAGTTACGAGATTCTGCGACCTTTCCCGAAAGATCCGGGTCTGATAGCGTTTGCATTTGCGCAGGTGATTTTCTTTCTGTTGCCTTTCCTGGACAGAAGCCCCAATGTCGCGCCTGCAAACAGAAGAGGCTTGTTCGCGATCTGGTTCTGGGTGCTCCTGATCGACATGATCGTGCTGACCGTGATGGGTAAAGTACCGCCTATGGGTATCTTTACAAAGATCGGTACGGTAGCGGCATGGACATTTATAGGATTGTGGGTGGCACTGCCGTTTATCACAATGCTCGAGAAGAAAAAGTAGGAGGTGCCGGATGAATAAAGAATTGAAAATATTAGCCGTTGTCGTATTTTTTACGCTGGTGACATACTGGGGCGTAGAGCCATACGCACACTCGCAGATGCACAAGCATGTAGAATTTCATAATTTTGCCTACAAAGATCTGCCTGCGCTCAAAGCGAAAGGTGATCCGGCAAAAGGTAAAGAGCTGGTCATGGGTGCCGGTGCATGTACCGGCTGTCACGGTATCAAAGCCGAAGGCATCGCCGCACCTATGGATGCGAGCACAGCCGCTGCAAGCTATGGCGTCAATCCGCCGGATCTGAGCCATGTCGGTGCGCTGCTGGATGAGCGTTTTCTGGCTGCACTGATCAAGAACCCTGCACATGCGATGAAGGTCGAGCACAAGTTCAGTGACAAGCGACCGCACCCGATGCCCTCTTTCGCCGGAGCCGGCGGAGATATGGATCAGGAAGTCGCGGATATGGTCGCATACCTGAAGCAGGTCGCCTCCAAAGGCGAAGTCACGCCAAAAGCAGCCTATGAGATGGCATGCGGCAGATGTCACGCGATGCGCTACGACAAATGGACGCAGCTGGGTGAGACGCCGAAGTTCAAATATGAGAAAGATGAACTGCTCTACAAAGCGAAAGTGCTCGAGTATCAGGATCATCTCAAAGCCTATATGGGCAAACTCCCGCCGGATCTCTCTATCATCATCAGAGCGAGAAGCGAAGAGTTCCTCAAGACATTCGTCGAAAATCCGCAGTCTCAGCTCCCCGGAACCGCTATGCCTCGCGTAGGTCTGACGGCAGAAGGGTATGAGAAAGTGGTCAAACACCTCGAAGAGGTCGGTGATCCAAGCAAACCGGCACGCGATTCACTCGGATGGAAAGTGATTCTCTACTTTGTCATCTTTACCATTCTTGCATATCTCTGGAAACAGAAAATCTGGAGCAAACTGCACTGACAATACCACAAGAGCCGATTGACGGCTCTTGTGTCACTTCCGCTTGATCACTACATTGTTCTTCTCTTCGACCAATTCGTAAAAATCGTTGTTTTCATCAAACAGTATCTTGCCCTGGCCTGTTATTTTGTCTCTTTTGTAGAAGGTATATTTGCAGATCTGATGATCGCATGAGAGAATCAGTTTTTTGCCTCTCTGGCTGGTGTAGACTTTGTGTGCGGGTCTGTTTTTGATCGCTTCGTAGAGTGCGAAAAGCACGCGGTTTTTGTCTTTGCGAAATTTTGCATCTGCGACAGACGGCTTACGGTCACCGCCGTAATAGACGAAATAGCGCTTTTTGAGCAGCAGCTTCGCGATGAAATTGGTCACGCGGGCCTTCAGATAGAGCGCATCGAGCGTGGAGAGGTCGTCGATCTCACCCAAGGTGATGCCCCGGTACTGGATCGTGTAGTTTTGCGCATTTGCGAGGCTCAGCGTCGCGGCTACGAGGAGTGTTGCAAGTTTATGTTTTGTGCTCATATGGATTCCGTCCTTCTGATGGCATATCGTTCGTTTTTTGAAAGTCTATACTATGTGTGTGTAAAAATGTGAGAGAGGAGCAGGGGAGAAGTGCGTGGGAGTTAATCCTCCTTCTTCTTCTCTTCACTCTCTTCGGAGGTATCTTTCTCTTTCTCTTTGTCGGAGGAGGGGGTGATCATATCCATCAGCGAGCTGAATGCACTGCTGTTCTCCTTCTCTTCACTCTTTGCCTCCTCTTCCGTAGTGCTGGCAAAAGCACCGGCGGAGATGAGCTTCTGGTAGCGTCTCTCGAGTCTCTCTTCATCCGTGAGCGAGGAGAGCTCGGCGACACTCTCCAGGAAGTACGCCTTCAGCGCCGCGATCGCCTCTCTGCGCTGTCGATGGGCGCCGATCAGCGGCTCTTCGATCACATCGTCGATCAGATTGAGCTCTTTGAGGTCCTCGGCGGTGATCTTCATCGCTTTGGTGGCCTGCTCCTGCTTTTTGGGATCGTTCCAGAGGATCGCGGCACACCCTTCGGGAGATATGACGCTGAAGACAGAGTATCGCATCATCGCGAATTTGTCCGCCACGCCGATTGCCAGGGCACCGCCGCTGCCCCCTTCGCCGATGACGACGGAGACGATCGGGGCGTTGAGGTCGCTCAATTCGTAGAGGTTGCGGGCGATCGCTTCACTCTGGCCGCGCTCTTCGGCTCCGATACCGGGATAGGCGCCCGGGGTGTCGATCAGGAAGAGGATAGGGAGTCTGAACTTTTCGGCCAGTCTGGCAGCTCTGAGCGCCTTTCTGTAGCCTTCCGGGTGGGGCATACCGAAGTTGCGTTTGATCTTGTTTTTGGTGCCGCGTCCCTTCTGCTCTCCGATGACGACGCACTTCTGCCCTTCGATCTCTCCGAGATAGCAGACGATCGCTTCGTCATCGCGAAACTGTCTGTCACCGTGGATTTCGTAGCTGTTCTCCATCATGCCGCGTATGTAGTCGAGTGCATAGGGGCGGTTGGGATGGCGCGCGAGCTGCAGTTTCTGATAGTCGGAGAGGTTTTTGAAGGTTTTGGTGATCTCTTTGGTCAGATTTTTCTGCAGTATCTCGACCGCATCGGTATCGCCTTTGGCATTTGCCTCGCGGATATCCTGATCTATCTGCTCGATACCTTTTTCAAACTCGAGGTAGGTTACCATGCATAGGCCTTATATTTTTTTGATGATGATACAGCCGTTCGTGCCTCCGAAACCGAAAGAGTTGCTCATGATGACATCGATTTTATCTTCGCGTGCCTGATTGGGGACGTAGTCGAGGTCGCAGTCGGGATCGGGATGCTCGTAGTTGATGGTAGGAGGGAGTATCGAGTCCCGCATCGCCATCAGGGAGATGACCGCTTCGATCGCGCCTGCAGCGCCCAGACAGTGGCCGATCTGACCCTTGGTCGAGCTGACCGGCGGGCAGAGGTCGGCAGAGCCGAAGAGCATCTTGATCGCAGCCGTTTCGTTTTTGTCGTTGGCCGGCGTGCTGGTGCCGTGTGCATTGATATAGTCGATGCGTGGCTCGCCTGCCATCGTGTAGGCCGCTTTCATCGCGCGGTAGGGGCCGTCCGTGACCGGTGTCGTGATATGGTTGGCGTCGCCGCTCTCACCGAATCCGACCACTTCACCGTAGATATGCGCGCCTCGTGCGATTGCACTGCCCATCTCTTCGAGTACCAGCGCACCCGAACCCTCTCCCATGACGAAACCGTTTCTGGTCGCATCGAACGGGCGGGAGGCTTTCTCGGGGTTGTCGTTGTCGGTGGAGAGGGCTTTCATCGAAGCGAATCCGCCGATACCGACATCGCAGATAGCCGCTTCGGCGCCGACGACGAGCATCTGATCCGCCGTGCCCAGCATGATCGATTTGGTCGCGGTGATCAGCGCATGCGTACCGGCGGCACAGGCCGTGACATCGGAGAGGTTGGGGCCTTTGAGGCCGTGTTCGATCGAGATGAAGCCGCCCAGCATGTTGACGAGTGCGGAGGGGATGAAGAAGGGTGAAATCCTTCGGGGGCCGCGCTCATGCGAGATGAGGGCGTTTTTCTCGATATTGGTCAGGCCGCCGATACCCGAGGCCGAGACCATACCGAATCGCTCGGAATCGTAGGATTCGAATTTCGCATCCGCCATCGCTTCCTGTGCCGCTTTGATACCGAGCTGGATGAACCGGTCTGCTTTTTTGACCTCTTTGGGATTCATAACGGTTTTGGGATCGAAGTCGGTGATCTCCCCTGCAATCTGTGCAGAGTGTTTGGATGCGTCGAACAAGCTAATCCTTTTAATGCCACATTTCCCTTCAACGATAGCCTTAAAAGAACTCTCTTTGTCCATGCCGACCGCATTGATCATCCCCAAACCTGTTATTACAACCCTTTTCAAAATCTTCTCTCCTTCGATTGATCCGTTATTTCCAAATGAACGAAGCCCCGAAGGGCTCCATATTGACTCAATTTACGCGTTGTGCTCTTCGATATATTTGACGGCATCCGCGACGGTAGCGATGTTTTCCGCATCGGAATCGGGGATTTCGATATCGAATTTCTCTTCGAGCTCCATGACCAGTTCGACGACGTCGAGTGAATCCGCACCCAGATCCTCTACAAATTTCGACTCCTCTTTGATCTCATCTTTGTTGACATTCAGCTGCTCTGCAACGACATCTTTTACATCATCTATTAAAGCCATTGTTTCTCCTTGATATTATAGTGTGTCTGTATATTAGCAAAATATAGTTAAAAAGTTCGCTTTGCAGGCCTTTTTACATATACATGCCGCCGTTGACCCGCAGGATTTCGCCGGTGATATAGCCCGATGCGTCACTGAGCAGAAAGGCCACCGCTTCCGCGACATCACGGGGATCGCCGAAACGCCCGAGCGGGATCTTGTCGGTGTAGCTCTGTCGCACTTCGTCGCTGAGCGCTTCGGTCATATCCGTCGCGATGAAGCCGGGTGTGATGGCGTTGAATCGGATGCCCCGGGCTGCACCTTCGAGTGCGAAACTCTTGGTCATCGCATTCATCGCGCCTTTGCTCGCCGAGTAGTTGACCTGCCCGACATTGCCCGTCTCGCCGACGATCGAGGAGATGTTGACGACGCTGCCGAAGCGCTTTTTGCCCATCGCTTTGAGCCCCTCTCTACACCCCAGAAAGGCGGAGTCGAGGTTGGTCTTGATGACCGACTCGAAGTCGGAAAGCTTCATGCGCAGTGCCAGTTTGTCGTTGGTGATGCCGGCGTTGTTGACCAGATAGGAGAGCTCACCGTCGCTCTCGACGATCGTCTTGACCGCTGCGGCAAACGCCTCTTCGTCGCTGGCGTCGAATCCGATCACCGCAGCCTGACCGCCTGCCTCTTCGATCTGTGCCTGCAGGGCATCCGCCAGCTCCGGTTTGGAGCGGTAGTTGATCCATACTTTGAGCCCATATCCTGCCAGTACTCTGGCGATCTCTTTGCCGATGCCTCTGCTGGCGCCGGTAATCAATACATTTTTTCCGCTGAATTGCATGCTCTCCCTTTTCTTTTTTTGTCATGATAAACTATTCTCGATAAAATTATTGCAACGAAACCTCTGAAGAAGGAGTCAGGATGAGACGCATGATAGCACTTTGGGTGATGATGACGGCATTGGCGGCGGCAGCGCCGCTCTCGCTGGTGACGCTGGAGGGGAACAAGATCGGCATGCAGAACATCGAGGGCAACTTCCTCTTCCAGAACGACGCCTACCGGAAAGGGAATCTGATCCTCTTCTTTTTCGGGACGCGATGCCCCTACTGCGCGAAAGAGATGCCGCAGATCGAGAAGATGTATCAAAGCGGGGAGATCACGGTGATCGGGGTCGAGGCGCAGGCAGCGGGATCGGACGGTGAGATTCGCAGATTCGTCCGCAGCGAGGGGATCACCTTCCCGGTGCTGAACCGCGCCTCCGGCAAGCGGCTGGTCGACTATCTGATCGCACGCAGGCTCTGGATCGGAGGCGTGCCGTACTATATCTGGGTCGACCGATACGGCAATCTCGAACCGCTCGATTTCAGGGAGCTGGCGCGCTTCAGATCAGCGGCGCATCCATCTCCTCGGGAATAGGGAGGTCCATCAGTTTCAGGACCGTCGGTGCGATGTTGTTGAGGCCGCCGTTTCGCACCTCTTTGACCTCGTCGCTCATGACGAAGCAGAAGACATCGTAGAGGGTGTGGTTGGTGAGGGTTTTGCCCTCTGCATCGACCATCTCTTCGCAGTTGCCGTGGTCGCTGGTGAGGACCAGGCTGTAGCCCTCCGCTCTGGCCGTCTCGATGATCTTCCAGAGCTCCTCATCGACCGTCTCGACCGCTTTGATCGCGGCTTCGAGATTGCCCGTGTGTCCGACCATATCGCCGTTGGCGAAGTTGACGACGATGAAGTCGTACCCCTCGCGCATCGCAGTGCGGACATTTTCGCCCACTTCGGGTGCACTCATCTCGGGTTTCATGTCGTAGGTCTTGACTTCGGGGCTGGGCACGAGCACGCGCGTCTCGTTGATGAAGGGCTCTTCGACGCCGCCGTTGAAAAAGAAGGTGACATGCGCGTACTTCTCCGTCTCCGAAGTGTGAAACTGATTGAGCCCCGCATCGCTGATCACTTTGGCGAGGACATTGTCGGGCAGCTCCTCTTTGAAGAGGACCGGATAGTCGAAATCTTTGCTGTATTCGGTCATCGTGGCGATGTTGACTCTGATCGGCTTGCGCTCGAAACGGTCGAAGTTGGGATTGCCGATCGCGTCGGTGATCTCCCGCATGCGGTCGCTTCGGAAGTTGGCGAAGATCACGCCGTCGCCGTTTTGCATACCGTCATATCCCGCGAACGCCACAGGCTCGATGAATTCGTCGGTGATCTCTTCGTCGTACTGCGCCCGGATGTAGCTTTTGGGATCGAGATCGGTTTTGGGGTGTGCCTGGACGATCGCTTTGTATCCCCGCTCTACGCGCTCCCATCGGTTGTCGCGATCCATCGTGTAGAAGCGGCCGCCGATCGTGGCGATCGAGATTTTGTCGTTGAGGATCGTGGCGATGTCGTCGAGATAGCCGGGGGCGGAGGTCGGGCTGACATCGCGCCCGTCGGTGATCAGATGGAGCGCTACGCGGTGTCCCTTTTCCGCCGCGACCTGCGCGAGCGCCTTGATATGGTCGATATGCGAGTGAACGCCGCCGTCGCTCATCAGGCCGACGATATGGATCGTATCGGAAGCCTCGAGGACGCTGCCCAGCGCTTCGTTGTCGGCGATCGAGCCGTCTTCGACCGCTTTGGAGATCTTGACGAGGTTCTGGTAGAGGACGCGTCCGCTGCCGATCGTCATGTGACCCACTTCGCTGTTGCCCATCTGTCCCTCGGGGAGGCCCACGGAGAGGCCGCTGGTCTTGACGAGCGCATGCGGCACATGCTCCAGCAGCCACGGGTAGGCGCGCTTCTTCGCCTGACAGAAGGCGTTGTTTTCACAACTCTCCCGATAGCCGATACCGTCGGTGATGATGAGTAGTACTTTTTGCTTCTTCATGTATAGTCTCTTTTCCCGGTTTTTAATGCTTAGTATGCTAAAAGATTGATTTTACTAAAATAGTCTTGTAACTCTTTTAAGGAAGGCAATGCTCTATCTCTTTTACCACTATTTTCATATCAACCTATTTCAGTATATCACACTGCGTGCAGGTATATCGTTTTTTATCGGATTTGTTTTAACCCTTTTCCTGATGCCGCGCTATATCCGATGGGCGCAGAAGCGCAAAGCCAACCAACCGATCTACAAACTCGCGCCCGAAGCGCACCAGGCCAAATCGACCACGCCGACGATGGGCGGTATCGTCTTTCTCTTTTCGACGCTGGTGGCGTCGTTCGTCTCGATCAAGTTCAACAACTTCTACGCGATGGGAGCCATCGGGACGATCGTGCTCTTCGCACTCATCGGTATCAAAGACGATCTCTCCAAAATCCGGGGCGGCAAAAACGAAGACGGGCTCACTTCGCGCACCAAACTCTTGCTGCAGATCGCCGTTTCGGCACTGATCGCGATCTATCTCTACAGCGGCGGTTTTCTGACCGAGCTCTACATCCCCTTCTACAAATATCCGCTCTTCGATATGGGGCTCTTCGCGATCGTGTTCTGGGTGATGGTCTTCGTCTCCACCTCCAATGCGGTCAATCTCACCGACGGTCTCGACGGGCTGGCGACGGTGCCGTCGATCTTCTCGATCATGAGCCTGAGCGTCTTCGTCTATGTGATGGGGCATGCGATCCTCAGCGACTATCTGCTCCTGCCCAATATCAAAGGGGTGGGAGAGGTGACGATCGTCGCGACGGCGCTGATCGGGTCGCTGGTCGGATTTCTCTGGTACAACTGCCACCCCGCGGAGATCTTCATGGGTGACAGCGGCAGTCTGAGTCTGGGCGGCTTCATCGCATATATGGCGATCATCACCAAAAACGAGCTGCTGCTGATACTGATCGGGTTCGTCTTCGTGATGGAGACGGTCTCGGTGATATTGCAGGTGGGCAGCTACAAGACGCGCAAGAAGCGGGTCTTTCGCATGGCGCCGATCCATCATCACTTCGAGCTCAAAGGGTGGGCGGAGAACAAGATCATCGTGCGTTTTTGGATCATGGCGCTGATCTCCAACATCCTCGCACTCATCACGCTGAAGATACGCTGATGCTGACGCTTTTCGGATACGGTATCACGACCAGAGCGATCGCCGAGCGGTTCGGCGACTGCCGGATCTTCGACGACAAATTCAGCGCCGTCACCGCAGACAAGCGGGGCAATGAATTTCTCGCCAGCGAGCTCTTCGATCCTGCCCGCAGCATGCTGGAGGTGACCAGCCCGGGGATCCCGCCCTCGCACCCGATGATACGCAAGGCGCACAACCTGATCAGTGAATATGACCTCTTCGCCGACGAGATGCCGTACGCCATCTGGGTCACCGGGACCAACGGCAAGACGACGACGACCGACATGCTGGGGCATCTGCTGGCCGGGCGCGGGGCCGTCACCGGCGGCAATATCGGCACGCCGCTGGCTACGCTCGATCCCGATGCCGCGATCTGGATACTGGAGACGAGCTCTTTTACGCTGCACTACACGACGATCGCTGCGCCCAATCTCTATATCATCCTCCCGATCACGCCCGATCATGTCAGCTGGCACGGGAGCTTCGAAGCGTACGAAGCGGCCAAGCTCAAGCCGCTTGGCATGATGGAGGAAGGGGAGGCGGTGATACTGCCGCGCAAATATGCCGATACCCCGACCGATGCGATGAAGATCCCCTACGACGGTGCCGAAGATCTGGCGGACTATTTCGGTATCGAGCTGGATCGTATCGACTTCAAAGAGCCCTTTTTGACCGATGCGGTGCTGGCACTGGGGGCGACGAAGATCCTCTTCGACGAGATCGATTACGACGCGATCAACCGCTACCGGGTCGGCAAACACCGCGTCGAGCCCTATACCGATCATGCCGGGAGGCTCTGGATCAACGACTCCAAAGCGACCAACGCCGATGCGACGATCGCGGCACTGAGAGGCTACGGAGATCGCAAAATCCACCTGATCCTCGGCGGCGACGACAAGGGCGCTTCGCTGGATGCGCTCTTCGATATGCTGGAGGGACTCGATGCGGAGATCTATACCATCGGGGCGAATATGGCGCGTCTGGAGGCGTCGGCGCGCGCGCATGGCATCGTCTCGCATGCGTGCGGGGATCTGGCGCGGGCGGTTGCCGAGATCGATGCGCGGCACGATACGGCGAGCGTCGCGATGCTCTCTCCCGCGGCAGCCAGCCTGGACCAATTCGACTCCTACGCCCAGAGAGGGGAAAAGTTTTTGGAATTTGTCAAAAATTTAAGTTGACTTTTAAAATCTTTTTGTATAATTTCAGCTCGTTTGACAGAGATGGCTGGATAGCTCAGTCGGTAGAGCAGGTGACTGAAAATCACCGTGTCGGCGGTTCGATTCCGTCTCCAGCCACCACCTCCGTTTTTCCCCTCATTCACAGATTACAACTGAAGCATCTTTTGACTATAATTGCAACCAATCCCCGACAAGGTAATGCATGCTCCATTTAGAGAAACTCGACCCTTTCGACGGTATCGGCGAAGCACTGATCGCGGAGATCAACCGCATCGGCAAGCTGCGCAACTATCTCAGAGGCGCACCCGCGATGAGCAGCGACGACACGCTGGAGCACTTCTATATCGTCCTGACGGGACGCATCAAGGTCTACCGCTACAACCCCGCCAACAACCGCGAACAGACGCTCTATCTGCTGGGGCATGCCGATATGTTCGATGTGCTGACGGTACTCGACGGAAGAGACCATGAAGTGATGACCACCGCACTGGACGATTCGGAGGTGCTGGAGCTGCCGGTGGCGAAGGTACGCGAATGGATCGACACCAATCCCGCTTTCAACCGGGCCTTTTTCCCCTATATGGCGAAGCAGATGCGTCAGATCGAAGAGCTGGCGACCGATCTCTCCCTCTACGACACTTCGACGCGGCTGATGAAGCTGATCCTGCGCAATCTCGATCTCAAAAATCCGCTCACCCATCTGGGGCTGCTGCACCGCCTGTCGCATGACGAGCTGGCATCGATGATCGGCACGGTGCGCCATGTCGTCAATCGTCACCTCCAGCAGCTCAAGAGAGAGGGCATCCTCAATGTCGAACGCAAGCAGCTGGCCGTCAACAATGTCGAGAAGCTGCTCGAAAAGGTTGAGCATGAATATTGATCCCCTCCTGCTGGAAGATATCGAAAACCCCGCCCATCCCTCCGATTTCGTCCCCGGAGAGGGGTATGCCGTACTGATTCTGCGGCTGCCGGATCTCTCCGGCGAGCAGCTGCATGTCACTTCGCATGCCTTTGTGGTGCAGGAGCATCTCTGCTATCGCTACGACCGCGACAGGAAGCAGCTGGTCGAGCTGGGATCGCTGCGCGAGATGAACGAATACCTCGACCGTATCACGGAGCAGCTGATCAAAGATATCCAGCGCTACCACTACGAGATCGAGGAGCTCGAAGAGTCGCTCTACGAAGAGCGCCTGAACGGTATGTTTATGCAGCGGTGGCTCAGCTACAAGAAGGATGTCTCGCTGATACACCGGCTGATGTTTCATGCCGCACTCTCGTTCGAGCTCTTCATCACCCATCACAAGAAGCACCATACCTTCGAAGAGCTGGCATATGCCGATCTCTACGAGCATATGGTCCGTATCCGCGATCTGGCCAAGGCGGCGATGGAGAAGCTCGACAACCTCTACGACTTCTACCGCGCCAAAGTGGATGAGCGCATGAACCGCAATGTCTACTATCTGACGATCATCTCAGGTATCTTTCTGCCGCTGACGCTGCTGACGGGGTTTTTCGGTATGAATACGGGCGGCTTGCCCTGGACGGACGATCCGCACGGCACCGCCAAAGTGATCGCCGCGTCGTTCGTGCTGGAGCTGCTCTTTATCCTCCCTTTTATCTTCATCAATATGCAAAAAATAGAGAAATTTCGCCGAAAAAGGTAGAAATGCTACTTAGGTAGCAGAAAAATTGAGTCAATCGTACTAAAATTCTTTTATCGTTAAAAAATCAAAAAAAAGGATAAAAGATGAAAAGATTGATTCTCTCAGTGGCAGCGGCTGCGCTGCTGACCAGTACGACACTGATGGCAAAAACTTCGGCGGAGGTCTCCGACAAAGCGCTCTCCACAGCGAAAACGGAGGCGAAGGACAAACAGACACATGTGATCAAAGAGGCGGTCAATGCCGTGGCGCTGACGCAGAAGGTCCTCGTCGATCTGGACAAGAAAGATACCAAGAGTGCGATCAAGGATCTCGAAGATGCGATCGGCAAACTCGAAGTGGTACTCGCGGCAGAGAAGTCTCCGAAGCTCTTGCCGATAGACGGCTCGATCACGGCGGTAGAGTATGTCGGTACGCCCAAGGATATCCGCAAAAAGATCAAAGCGGTCAAAGCGCTGCTCGACGACGACAAAGTACAGGAAGCGCGCAAGCTGCTCGACACACTCCAGAGTGAGATCGATGTCGTCACCGTCAATCTGCCGGTAGCGACCTATCCGGACGCACTGAAGCTGGCTGCGAAATATCTGCATGACGACAAAGTGCAGCAAGCCAGAGAGGTGCTCGTCGCAGCGCTCAACACGATGGTCGAAGATGTCGTGGTCGTGCCGATTCCGGTGGTCAAAGCGGAGGCGCTGATCGTCGCTGCGAGCAAAATCGCCAAGAGCGACAAAGCGCAGGCGCTCAAACACCTCGAAGCAGCGAAACTGGAGCTTGAGAAGGCGAAAGTACTCGGCTACACCAGCAAGAGCGATGTGACCTACAAAGCGCTCGCAAAAGCGATCGAAAAGACGGAGAAAGAGGTCAAAGGCAAAAACAGAGCGGAAAAACTCTTTGAAGATCTGATCAAGAAAATCAAATCTTTCAAAGAGAAGCTCTAAGAGGAGCATGTGATGGCATTTGTACAGCTGCTCTTCGACAAGGATACGCTCAAGCGTTTCAGCACGCAGACGATCGTCGCCGGCGTGCTGATGATGATCGTCGGTGCGGTGGGGATCTTTGCCCCGTCGCTGATGTCGCTGGTGGTGGTGACATTTCTGGGCTGGCTCTTTCTGGTGAGTGCGGCCGTACAGGGCTATATCACCTGGAAGAGCTACCGCAAATCGTTCAGCGCATGGCTCAAGCCGGTCCTCTCGCTGGTGACGGGTGTGCTCTTTTTCGCATTTCCGTTCGAGAGTGTGGCGGCGGTGGCGATACTGCTCTCGGCCTATCTGCTGATCGACGCTTTCGCGAGCTTCGGTTTCGCGATGGATTACAGACCCAACAGCGGCTGGTGGCTGCTGATCGTCAATGCGCTGCTCTCGATCGTGCTGGCGGTGCTGATTCTGATCGGATGGCCGGCAAGCTCACTCATGTGGGTAGGGCTTTTCGCCGCGGTGAGCCTCTTTTTCGACGGTGTCGCACTGCTGTCGATGGGTATAGGTGCCAGAAAGCTGGCCAAAGAAGATGAATCCAAATAG
>CAYLLC010000019.1:19412-24746 GCA_964384355.1 uncultured Sulfurospirillum sp.
TCCGAAAAAGATCTCAAACGCACAGAAGAGATTCTGAATCTGACTATATAGGAGGTAGAAGATGTCAATGCCGATGCTGGGAGAGCAATTTCCCGAACTGGAAGTACAAACCACGCATGGAGCGATGAAGCTCCCGGACGATCTGAAGGGCAAGTGGACGGTGCTCTTTTCGCACCCGGCCGACTTTACGCCGGTCTGTACGACGGAGTTCGTCTCGTTTCAGAAGCACAAAGGCGACTTCGACGCACTCGGATGCCAGCTGATCGGTATGTCGGTGGATCAGGTATTCAGCCATATCAAGTGGGTCGAGTGGATCAAAGAGAAGCTCGATGTCGAGATCACCTTCCCGATCATCGCGGGCAACGACCGCATCGCCGAGGCGCTCGGCATGCTGCATCCCGCCAAGGGGAGCAACACGGTACGCGCGGTCTTTATCATCGATCCGGAGGGCGCTATCCGTACGATCCTCTACTATCCGCAGGAGATCGGCAGAAATATCTCCGAAATCGTCCGTGCGGTCAAAGCGCTGCAGAAGAGTGACGCCGACGGTGTCGCGACACCTGCCAACTGGCCCGAAAACGAGCTGGTCGGCGATCATGTCATCGTACCGCCTGCGACCGACGAGAAAACTGCCGCCGAGCGGCTCAAAAACTACGAATGCTACGACTGGTGGTTTTGCCACAAGGCGCAGTAGCGTAGCTTCGCATGAGGGGGTTTCGCCCCTCATGACGAATAAACTGTTTCAGTTTTGCAACTTTTTCCGCTTTTTTCACCTCTCCCCTCTTCACTATAACTCCTTCATATAAAAATGATAATATAATCGGATACTTACACACTTTAGGAGCTATGATGGATAAAAAACAACTTTCTCACAGTGAAGAGGTACTGCATGAACTTCTCAAATCCGAAGGCATGAACCGACGCGACGCACTGAAACTGATGGGCGTAGGCGCTTCGGCGACGATGCTCGGAAGCGCACCGGCCGTAGCGGCGACCGATCTCAAGGCGGCCAGTGACAAAAAAGCGAAGATCGTGATCGTCGGAGGAGGTGCCGGCGGTATCATGGCGGCTGCCAGACTCAGACGCGCGGCGAGCAATGCGGAGATCGTCGTGATCGCACCCAACGAGACGCATCTCTATCAGCCCGGGCAGGTCTTTATGGCTGCGGGACTCTACACCGCCGACGATATCAAAAAACCCAACGCTGACCTGATGCCCGACGGCGTGAAATGGGTCAAAGACAGCGTCACCGAATTCAACCCCGACAGCAACAAGGTGATGACCGCCAAACATGGCGAGATCGGATACGACTTCCTCGTCGTGGCGACCGGACTGCAGTACGACTATGAAGCGATCGAAGGCATGACACCCGATCTGGTCGGACAGAAGGGGATCTCGAGCGTCTATCTGAACGATCCGGCAGCCGGTACGGCCAAAGGCGGCACGGCGACATGGGAGTGGTTCAAGCTGCTGCGTGCCGCGGCGGAGAAGGCAAGCCCGGACAATCCGGTGCAGGCGATCTATACACAGCCCGATACGCCGATCAAATGCGGCGGTGCGCCGCAGAAGATACTCTATCTGAGTGACGATGCCCTGCGCGGCAACTCTCCGCTGGGCGGCAAAGATGTCCATAAAAATGTCAAATCCTTCTTCTGCAAGAAGGGGAGCAAGCTCTTCGGTGTACCCGCCTACAACAAGACGCTGGTCGAGCGTGTGACGCCGATGTACGGCAACATCACCGACAAGTGGGATCATGTACTGCGCAAAATCGATCCCGACAAGAAGGTCGCGACATTCGAGCACAGCTACAAAGTCAAAGGCGAATGGGATCCCGATCTCGAAGAGTACGACATGATCACCAAAAAAGAGATGGTCGAGATGCCGTACGACTTCATCCATGTCGTACCGCCGATGAAAGCGGTCGATGCGGTAGCCAACTCGCCGCTGGGATGGCAGAAGGGTAGTGCCAAAGGGTGGCTCGAAGCAGACAGATACACGCTGCAGCACAGAAGATACAAGAATGTCTTCGGTATCGGCGATATCCTCGGTATCCCCAAAGGCAAGACGGGCGGTTCTGCCAGACACCATGGCCCGGTCCTGCAGGAGAACCTGATCGCTGCGATGGAGGGCAAGGAGCTGACTGCGAAATTTGACGGCTATACGGTCTGCCCGCTCAAAACAGAGTACGGCAAGATCATGCTGGCGGAGTTCAACTACGACGGTCCTGCGCCGTCGTTCCCGCTCGATCCTGCCGAGCCCAGATGGATCTGGTGGGCGTTCGATCTCTATATGCTCAAGCCGATGTACTGGCATCTGATGATGCGGGGATTGATGTAATCTCGCGATGAGGCTGCTCCTGAGAGAAGCAGGGATATTTGCAGGACTCTTCATCCTGCTCTCCCTGATCGTACACTTCAAAGCCTGGATCGATCATCCGATCCACCATCTCACCGCTTTGCCACAGAGCCCGCTGGGGCCGTGGCATCCGCTCTTTCTGACTGCTCTGGTCTATCTGGTGACACTGCTTTTGCGGGTGGGTTTTCGGTTGGTGGCGAAGCTTTTTCGCACCTGAAGCGTAGATGCCGGAGTGCGACCCTACAACTACAATGTGCTATACTATCTCCAAAAAAGAGATGGATAGCGTATGGCAAAACCTACCAAAGAGGAGAAGCGGCAGCTGATCATGCTGCAGGCGCTCAAGCTCTTTTCCAAAGAGGGCTTCTACACCACGACGATTCCCGACATCGCCAGAGCGCTTGGCATGAGCGTGGGCAATCTCTACAACTACTTCAAATCCAAAGATATCCTCGCCAAAGAGATCATCCGATATATCTCCGCCTATCTGGGCAGCGAGCTGCGCAAGATCAACGAAACGCCGCTCTCGGCGCAGGAGAAGATCCACCGTATCGTGACGGTCTATTTTCGCACGGCGCAGGAGCAGCCGGAGATGATCGAGTACTTTCTGCGCGTCTATCTGGCCAACCGTGAAGTCTTCAAAGATGGCTGCGAGGGGATGATCTGCGTGAGCGATTTCGTGACGGAGGTGATGATCTTCTTCGAGGAGGGGGTGCGCAGCGGGGAGCTGCGGGATCAGGACTTCTTCTCGGCGTTCGGGCTCTTCATGGGGTATCTGGGCGGGATGGTCTTTCTCTTTGGCGAAGAGGTCTTGCCCGAGCAGCTCGATTTCTATATCGACGACATCGCGCTGAATATCTACAGAGCGCTCAAGAGCGATGCAGACTAGACTCCTCTGGATTCAGGGCCTCGCATGCAACGGCAACGCCCACTCCTTTCTCAACTACCGCTTTATGGAGCGTTTTCTGGAGGATTTTCATTTCGTCTACCATCCGATCATCGACTCCGAACACAGCCTCGAAGCGGTCGCACGCGGCGAGGTCGAAGCGGATATCCTGCTGATCGAGGGGGCGATCGCGGAGGATTTCACCCGTGCGGGCAGATCGATCGTCGAGATCATCCGCCACTACGCGCCGCGGGTGGAGCGTATCGTCACGATCGGCACATGTGCGACCTTCGGCGGCGTATTCAGGGAGAGCCCCTATGCCGGCAGCGGGGGATTGCTCTTTTGTGAGGAGGTGCCGCTGGATCGTTTCGCCGCATTCGCCGAAAAGACGGTGAGCGTCTCAGGCTGCCCGATCCATCCCGAGACGCTGGCGGATACCCTCTACATGCTGCGTGAAGCGATCGAGCCTGCATGCGACCATTTTCGGCGACCGAAGGATTTTTTCGCCTATACGGTGCACAACGGCTGCACCCGCAACGAATATTTCGAGTACAAAGTGGACAACCACCGCTTCGGGGAGAAGGAGGGGTGTATGTTTTACGACCATGGGTGTCAGGCGCCCTATACCCACGGCAGCTGTAACAAAATCCTCTGGAACGAAACCGGCTCCAAAACCCGAAACGGCGAGCCATGCCACGGATGCACCGAGCCGCACTTCCCGCGCCCCGCGCCCTACACGACCAGGAAAAATATGGGCATCCCGCAGTACCTGCCTCTGGGTGTGCCCAAACGCGCCTATCTGACGCTCACGGGTGTGACCAAAGCCTTCAAGATCGCGAGGCTCGAAAAGAGGCTGATCGATGGGTAGAAAGATCCGCATCGAGAAGCTGATCGAGAAGGTGGAGGGCGAAGCGACGCTGCGCTTTCACAAGTCGGGAGCGCGGATCGATTTTGTCGATATTCTCTTCGTCAGCGAGCGGGGCATCGAGAAGATTCTGGAGGGCAAACCTGCCGAAGATGCGCTGGTAATCAATCCCAGAGTCTGCGGCATCTGCGGGCATGCGCATTTGATTGCGACGGTGCAGGCGCTGGAGGCATGCTACGCGCATATCGAGATCAGCCCCAAAGCGCGCATCATCAGGGAGCTCACGCTGAGCTTCGAGCTGATCCAGAACCATTTCAAATGGTTCTATCTGACGCTGCTTCCGCTGATCGGACAGAAGCAGCAGGTGACGGTCGCGGCGGAAGCGTCACGGCTGATGAGCCGGGCCATCGCGACGCTGGCGGGACAGTATCCGCACAACTCCTACGCGATCGTCGGCGGGGTGGTCTGCGACCCCACACCTGTCGAACTGCTGCAGCTGAGAAATATCCTGCATGAGGCGATCGCCTTCTTCGAAAAACATCTGGTCGCTGCCGATACGAAGGCGCTGATCCGCTGCGAAAAGGTCGAAAAGCTCCTCGCGCAGCAGGGAGATCTGCCGCAGCTGTTGCGGCTGCTGCTGGAGCGGGAGTGGCAGCAGCTGGGCAAGAGCTTCGACCGGTTTATCGTCTTTGGCGAAAACAGCTACTTCAGACGGGGCAAATCGATCAAGACGCGCATCCAGCCCCATATAGACGAGAAGTACCTCTCGCTGAGCGCCAACAGCGACTCGCTGGCGAAAAATGTCGCCTACAAACGCAAATATTACGAAGTGGGGCCGCTCAGCCGCGCGATGCTGCTCAAGACGCCACTCATCAAAGATGCCCACCGCCGCTACGGCGACAGCCTCTTCAGCCGTATCATGGCCCGAAGCTGCGAGACGATACAGCTGCTTCACCACACGCTGGAGCTGATTGCACGGATCGATCTGGATCAGCCCTCGTGGATCGAGCCGCCGCAACCGCTCTCGAAGCTCACGGGCGAAGGGACCGCTGCAGTCGAAGCTGCCAGAGGATCGCTGATACACAGCGTAGTGCTGGAAGAGGGGCGCATCGCCCGCTACCGTATCATCACCCCTACGCAATGGAACCTGAGCCAGGGCACACCCGAGACTCCCGGCGTCGCACAGCAGGCGATGATCGGATTGGAGGACGAACAGCTCGCAGAGTTC
>CAYLLC010000020.1:0-7945 GCA_964384355.1 uncultured Sulfurospirillum sp.
GATTCGAACTGGGGATCAGAGCTTTGCAGGCTCCTGCCTTAGCCACTTGGCTATGTCGCCATGTGGTGGTGCCCGAGGCCGGACTTGAACCGGCACGATCGCAATGATCGAGGGATTTTAAGTCCCTTGTGTCTACCAATTCCACCACCCGGGCTCAATCGGACACCACACTTTGAAATTCTTTACATTTATATTGTTGAAGTGTAATATCAAATTTTGCTAATAAATATGGAGCGGGAAACGAGGTTCGAACTCGCGACCCCGACCTTGGCAAGGTCGTGCTCTACCACTGAGCTATTCCCGCATTTTTGTAAAGAGACGAAATTATAGCGAATTTTTTTTGAAATG
Source organism: uncultured Sulfurospirillum sp. (assembly GCA_964384355.1). Taxonomy (GTDB): domain Bacteria; phylum Campylobacterota; class Campylobacteria; order Campylobacterales; family QNZT01; genus QNZT01. Next base: position 349 of record CAYLLC010000020.1, read on the forward strand.
TAAAGAGCTAATTGGCGTTTTTTGAAAATTTTGCGTTAAAAAAGATGGTATAATGCGCTGCATGTATCCAAAAATCGCGATTCTCCTGCTTTTGTGCAGCTCTTTTTCTCTCGGCAGCGATCTGACGATCGATAAAAAGCTCGAAGCCATACGATTCGAACTGACCACTTACTACCACAAGCTCCTCCACCATCTCGATAATACGATCGAATGCGATGCCAACTGTACCCACCCGGAGCGCGCATCTATCAGAAAGAACCGAATCCACATCATCACGACACTGAAATCGACGAAACATCAGCCTGCAGCGCTCTCGCTGAACCTGCGCGGAAACATCTATCTGCCCAAAATCAGCAAAAAATTTCGTTTCACCTTCACCCGCCAATCCGCCGACAGGCTCACCAACCAGCAGGTCGACCGCGAAAATGAAAACCTCATCGGCGATACCAGACTGCGAATCGGACTGCAATACCTCTTCGTCATGACGCAAAAGACGGAGTTCGCTACGAGGCTGGGTATCCGGCTGCACAACCCGCTCGATCTCTATCAGGAGCTCTCCGCCAAAAAATCGTTCCGCCTCTACAAAGATTACCGCATGCTCGCCAGGGCAAGCCTGCACTACTATCTGACCAGCCTCTATCTCTCACGATCTCTGGAGCTGACCGTCTCCAAACCTCTCAGCGACCGGTTCCTGATCGCCCAGAGCAACGACTGGTACGCCAATACCGAAAACCGCCACGAAAGGCACCTGATCCATCATCTCAAGCTCCACCACTTCTACAGTCCGCATAATCATCTGGTCTACTGGATCTCCTACGCTTCTATCGCCGATGACCGCTGCCGCTATCGGCAGGATTGGCAGGCGGCCAGTGTGAGCTATATCCACTATCTGACGAAATGGTTCTATCTGCAGGTGATTCCGCGTATCGTACAGCGGCGCACAAACCGCTTCAGAAACGACTACGAAGCGAGTGTGAGTTTCGGTATGATTCTGGGAAGATGATGCCTACAGCACCATCTTGACATTTTTATCTTTTTTGAACTCTTCGAAGAGCGTTTTCCTGTCGTCGTCGTTATGTACCAAAGTACTTACATTATAACTGTGGTATTTTTCGCTTTTGCTTTTTTTCGATTTGGTCACTTTGTGTTCACGCTCGCCAAATACCAATCTGGCGATCTCATGCATGTCGCACTCCTTGCCGACGATCACTTTGTAGTCCCAGTTGCAGGGATATCTGAGTTCCAGTTTCTTATCGTTTAAATTCACCACTTTTACCTCCGCTTTTGGATTCGAGCCGGATGTCGGATATCACCATCGACTTGTCGATCGCTTTGGCCATGTCGTAGATGGTCAGCAGCCCCACGCTCACGCCCGTCAGCGCCTCCATCTCGACGCCGGTCTTTCCGCTGAGCTTCGCCGTCACCTCGAGCCTGAAACCCGGCAGCTTCGGCAACTCCGTGACATCTACCTTCACGGAGGTGAGCATCAGAGGATGACACATCGGTATCAGCGTCGATGTCTGCTTGGCCCCCTGTATCGCCGCGATGACGGCCGTCTGCAGCACGGGCCCCTTTTTGGTTTTGTTCGCGACGATCAGATCGTACGCTTCACGGCTCATGCGGATCTCTCCGCTGGCCACGGCGACACGGACAGTCGCATCTTTGTCGGTGACATCGACCATCTTCGGTCGATCTTTTTCATCCAGATGTGTTAATTTCACGCTGTTTCCTTATGATTAATGGTGTTATTATACCATACACGATTAATACACATTTAATCGCTATCATACTAAAATTCGAGTCTTGATAAAATTAAATAATTTAAAATTAAGGAAAACAGAATGCAAATCGTTCAAACCATCATGAAGTTCACACTGGGAATTCTCTTCGCCGTCGCGGTAGCCGGCACTGCAGCGAGCGCCAAAGACGCACCCCTTCAGACGATCGATCTCAACACCACCACCGGACAGCCGATCAAAATCACCGTCACCAAAAACGGATTTCTCTTCGACACCGTCAAAGGCAAAGCGGTCCTGCTGGACTTCTTCGGTCCCCACTGCCCACCCTGCCTGATCGAGATCCCGCACCTCATCGAACTGCAGAAAGAGAACAAAAAAAATCTCCAGATTATCGGCGTGCAGGTACAGATGCAGATGAGCAACGACGATCTCAACGCCTTCATCAAAGAGAAAGGGATCAACTATCCCGTCGTCAACCTCGACTACGCATGGGATCTGGTCAGCTTCGTGCGCGCCAACACCGGCTGGCAGGGACAGATACCCTACATGATGGTATTCGACAAAGACGGCAACATCAAACGCCAGTTTATCGGTATGGTACCCAACAAAACCATCCTCAAATATATCAAATAACCTCCGTAAGCCTGCTCATGCGGGCTTACCCCTCTGCTGCAACACTCTCGTAAATCGTCGTTTCGAACTCTCTGATCTTCGTATAGGATGAATCGGTCTGAAGATTTTTCAGCGGTATGTTCGAGACCAGCGTATAGGGCTGCTGCTCTCTGCCTGCCTTGTGTACGGTGACGATCACTTTATAGTCCCCTTTGGGCAGCTTCGCCACGATCTGCTCGACATTGTCGACACGATTGAATCCGTTTTGCGTCGCCGCCGCTTCGGGATTGTCCGGATCGAGGCTATAGCTGTATACCGTATGAAAATCCCGATCCACGATCGTCAGATCGAGATCGCTCACCAGTGCACCGTCACTGACGAATCCCCGCTCGGGATCGATCCAGCAGAGTGTCGCTTTGAAAGTCGTGAGACGATCCAGATGCAGATCGTAGCTCTGCTTCTGCTCCGCAGCTATCCGCTGCAGCTGCACCAGTGCATCACCGCTTTTCATCGAGTCGATCGCCTTGACGGCATCGAGTGTATTGAGCAGACCGAAGCCATACTCGTAGTCCGGCCCCTCTCTGCCGAGATCTTCGGCGGTATTGGTGATCAGCGCTTTTGCCGTATCCTCCCGCATCTTTGTATGGTTGACACGCAGATACGCCTCCTCCAGCAGTGCGAGCGCTCCCGTCACCGCCGGAGCCGCCATCGATGTACCGCTCATCTCGATATATCCATCGTCACTGCGACTGTCGAGTGAAAGCACCCGGTACCCCTTGGCTACGACATCGGGCTTGATCCGTCCATGCGCCGCCGGGCCGGTACTGCTGAATGGGGCGATCCTCCCGTCGTAGCTGACCGCGCCCACCGTGATCAGATTCTTGGCATTGTTGAAATCTTTGATGATGCCGTAGTCGCTGTAGCCCTCCGTGCCGCGATCGTTCCCGGCTGAAGCGACCGCCAGAATATCGGGGTATCGCTCCACCAGTTTATCGGTCTCGAAAGAGAAAGTCCCGTAGACACCGGCACTGGAGCTGTTGGCATCTCCGTAGGAGTGGTTGCTGATATAGACACCTTTGAGGCGCAGTTCATCGATTGCATAGTGGAAGTAGAGCGGATAGGGATTGTTGTCGATACCTGTTTTGGTATCATAGTAGGAGATCACATCGAGCGTAGCTTCGTTGGCATAGCCCCGGGCATTCGCATCGATACCCGTCGCGGCGATCGTACCGGCCACATGCGTCGTATGGTCGCTGATCGATTCCGATGTGAGATTGGTCACCCTGCCTGCCAGCTCCTGATGCGTCGCTCTGACCGCGCCTTCATCGACGATACCGACTCTGATACCTCTGCCATGCAGATTATAGGGATCGGAGGCGAGCATATCGGTATGGCTCTGCTGCATACTCTCCAGATTGTACTCTCCCAGCGGGATTTTGACGATGTCGGTGATCGTCTTGAGCTTTGGCAGATAGCCCGATACTGCCAGTGTGCCGTCGGTATCGGAGAGATGGTTGCGGAGGATGATCCCTTTCGCCTTTTCGAAATAGGCCTCTTCCGATCCACAGCGTATCCGGATGACATCATCGTAGCGTCGGTCGGCCAGCATGATCGCATCGAAATGGTCCGTCAGCCTGCATGCTCCGGAGGCATCGACCGGACTCTCCACGGTGATGATATCATCCAGATGCAGACTGTTTTGCAACAGTACCGATTGGAGCCTGTCCGCTCCCTGCATGAAGTCGACCGCAATCGTATCGTCACCGTTATCGGTATATCTGATATTGCGCAGGCTGTAGGGCACGGTGAGATCGTAGCGGGTGAGATCTCTCTGCGCAAAATGGTTGGTCTGGGTATGCTCCCTGTGATTGTTGCGATAGCTGGTATAGAGATGGGCGTCGGAAGATTTGTCGATCAGATAATCCCACAGCCTGTAAGTCGCGGAGGGATCTGCCGTACTTTCGCCCAGCGGCTGCGCACGGATATCGTCAGGCGGTATGACATGCACCTCTCTCGTTTTGCTGACACGGTTGCCGTAGCTGTCGGTGACGCGGTAGACGACATGATAGATCCCCTCTTTGCTGCTGTCGACATCGCTGCTGATTTGCACCTGTGCACGCAGATCCCCGTCCTCCGCATCCGTCGCTTCGAATCCCGGCTCATCGTAGGCGTGATCGAGATAGAGATTGATACGCGCTCCTCCGTAGAGGGTGATCACCGGCGCATGGTTGGCGGTGACGACGATCTCCTGCGTCTGCGTATCGACAAGACGCCTCGTCGAATCGTACAATCTGAACAGAAGCGTGTATCTCCCCTCGACAGAGGTATCGACACTGCCCGACACCTCTACATAGCGGCTGATATCCGTACCATACTCATCCACGGCCCGGAAAGCCCCATCGAACTTCTCACCAAGATAGTAGTGCTTCTTCAGATCGGTGATGTGCAGCTCTTTGCCGATGCTTCTGATCGTACTCGTATCGGATGCCGCGACACTGCCGCCGCCACAGCCGCTCAAAGCGTAGAGTGCAGCCAGAGAGAAGCAGACCGTTGTAAATCTCATACCTTTTCCTCATATCGTAGTTCTTACGAGGTAGATCGGCAGGCAGGGAAAAAATTGTATGTTTTGCAGAAATAAAGTCAACAAAAGGTAGCCAAAAACCGAATTTTTTGACTACCCGGTAGCAGTTTATGCGTTTTGAAGCATCTCTTCGCGGTAGGCTTCGTAGCTTCCTTTGAAATCGATCAGCGTGCCGTCGGGTTTGAGTTCGATGATGCGATTGGCGAATGCATCGATCAGTTCACGGTCATGCGTGACACAGATGACATCGCCCTCGTAGTTGTAGAGCGCTTCGCCGAGTGCGACGATCGCTTCGAGATCGAGATGATTGTCCGGCTCGTCCATGATCAGGAAATTGGCGCTGTCCATCATCATCTTGCTCATCATGAGGCGGTGCTTCTCCCCGCCGCTGAGGGCATCGACCTTCTTCTCCTGCTCCTCTCCCGAAAAGAGCATGCGCCCCAGACATTTGCGAATCTCGTCGATATGCCAATCCTTGCTGAATCCCTGTATCCAGCTGTAGAGGTTCATATCCCCTTTGACCACTTCGGTCGTATTCTGAGGGAAGTAAGTCTTGAAGATCGTCTGTCCCCACTTCACCTCTCCGCTGTCGGGCGCCATATTTTCGGTGATGATCTCCAGCAGCGTCGTCTTGCCCACGCCGTTGGTCCCGATGAGCGCGATTTTGTCGCCTTTTTCGACTTTGAAGGAGATATCTTCGAAGACCTTGTGATCGTCATAGCTTTTCGATACGCCTTCGACCTCCAGCACCTCCTGTCCGATCTCGCGGCACGGCTTGAACATGATGCTCGGATCGCGTCGGCTCGAGACCTGGATCTCTCCGACATTGAGCTTTTCGAGCTGTTTCTGGCGGCTGGTCGCCTGTTTGGCTTTGGAGGCGTTGGCGGAGAAGCGGCGGATGAAGTTTTCGAGCTGCTCTTTCTCCTTGAGCTTTTTGCTGCGCTCCATCTCCTGCTGCTTGGCGATCAGATTGGCGGCGATATACCACTCGTCGTAGTTGCCGGTAAATTCACGGATCGTCTTGAAGTCGAGGTCGAGGATATGCGTCACCACGGCATTGAGAAAGTGCCTGTCATGCGAGATGACCACCAGCGTACCTTCGTGGCGCTTGAGCTGCTGCTCCAGCCATGCGATCGCCTCCATATCGAGGTTGTTGGTAGGCTCGTCGAGCAGCAGAATATCGGGCTTGGGGAAGAGCACCTGCGCGAGGAGAATCTTGAACTTGTCCCCGCCGGTCAGCGAGCTCATCAGCTGATCATGCATGCTCGCCTCGAATCCCAGCGCTTCGAGCAGCTTCTCGATATGGACATCCGATTCGTAAGTCGGATCCTCCTCGGCACAGATGATCTCCAGCTCTGCGAGGCGGTTGTTGACCGCATCATCCTCGAAATCTCCCTCCATATAGAGCTTCTCTTTCTCTTTTTGCGCGTCGTAGAGGCGTTTGTTGCCGTAGAGTACCGCATCTCTGAGGGTAAAATCATCGAACGCATGCTGATTCTGTCCCAGCACGCCCATCTTCAGGCCCGGCTGTATCTGCACCTCTCCTTCGGTCGGCTCGATCTCACCGGAGAGAATCTTCAGAAAGGTACTCTTGCCCGCACCGTTGGCACCGATGAGGCCGTAGCGCTTGCCTTTGTCGAAGGTTTGGTTGATCTTCTCGAAGAGCACCCGCTTGCCGTAGCGCTGAGTGAGATTGACGGTACTAAGCATGCGTGCCCTTTACCAGTTCGATCACCTTCTCGGGCGGTCGGCCGATGACGGCTTTGCCGTCCTTGATGACGATCGGACGCTCGATCAGACGGGGATGCGCCACCATCGCTTCGATCAGCTTCTCTTCATCGTCGACATCTTTGAGACCCAGCTCTTTGTAGATCGCCTCCTTGGTGCGCATCAGCTCTCTGGCCGATTTGAGCCCGAGCATCCCGATCAGATTTTTGATCTCCTCTTTGGTGTGGGGTGTGTCGAGGTATTTGACCACCTCAGCCTCCACGCCCTCCTGCTCCAGCAGTTTCAGCGCCTCTCTCGATTTGCTGCATCGCGGATTGTGCCATATTTTGATCTGTGACATCGATCTCCTTTGTCATGATAATTTTTTACGCGATTGTACCAAAAGCCTCTCAAAAGTCAAGAGGGCCGTGCTCCTGCTCCAGCTCCTGCTGGTATTTGGCCATCTGCATGCGCACTTCGTTGAGCTGCTGTTCGGAGACATCCTCGTCCGCACGCCATACCACTTCGATATCGCCGCCGTATTCGGCGCCCATATCCTCGATCTTCTGCGCATATTCGTCGATATCGAGGCAAAACTCCCGTCGCCCCTCTTCACTCGTGTCGATCAGCTCGATATACCATTTGCCCACCGGATTGGACCGTATGATCGATTCGAAAAGCGCTGCTGCCATGCCTGCTCCTTTTTTCCCTGAATTATAGTATAATTTTGCAAAAAGAGGAGCGACGCATGCCGACCAAAGAGGAGCGCAACTGGGCGATGTTCATCCATCTGGCGCAACTGCTCAATTTTATCTTCCCGTTTCTGGGCTTGATCGCAGTCGTCGTGATGTGGCAGCTGAAAAAAGAGTCTCCCTACATCGACACACACGGCAGAATCGTGCTCAACTGGGTGCTGAGCTGCTTCGTCTATGCACTCGCAGGCATCGCACTCGTCTAT
>CAYLLC010000020.1:8045-24324 GCA_964384355.1 uncultured Sulfurospirillum sp.
CAACTGGGTGCTGAGCTGCTTCGTCTATGCACTCGCAGGCATCGCACTCGTCTATGTCGGAGTCGGCATCCTGATACTGCTGGCGCTCAAGATCGCGATCATCGTGCTGGCGATCCTCTGGGCGATCAAAGCCAACAACGGCGAAACGACTCCCTATCCTCTGAGCATCCCCTTTTTCAGGATTTAGGCGCGCGGCAGAAGCTGTGCATCGATCGCTGCGCCTGCAAGAAGCGCGCCACCTCTGCGCGGATCTTTGAGACTTCCGCCTGCTGAAAAGTGTGTATACGCGGCAACAGAATATTCTGAATCAGGAAAATGATCCCGATATCATGCTCGCGTGCCGCCACCTTTTCAAAGATACGCTTCTGCTGACAGGCATCATGAAACGCACCCAACAGTTTCTGCAGCTTTTTGAGGGCTTTGATCCGGCGATCGATCGCTTTGTCGTCATGAAATTCTCCGAACTGCTCCAGAAGGTATCGCAGCTTTTTGAGGGCGATGCGGAGTTTGTGCAGCTTCTCCCATTCGCGGCGATAGTCCGTTTTGCGGTGGAGCTTTTCGATTTTGCGAAAATCTGCGCATATCACATAGCTGCTGACCGCCACGATATCATACCCGCCGTAGAGCGTCGCATGCGTGCGGTATCCATCCTGCAAAAAGCGCTCGTACCGCTGCCTGATCTCATCGAAGCGGCGACTCTGCAGATAAGCCTTGATGTAGCGATGCTCGCGTGAGAGCAGTATCTCGATCTCCCGCTCCAGCGCGGTATAGGACTCCCGGAGCGTATCACTGTGCAGCTCCTGCGCCACCTCCTGCAGCTTTTGTCGCATGACATCGAGATCGCGCTTTTCGTTCGTGATCGAGATGATCTCTTTGAGCATCCCGCGCAGCTGCGAGACCACGCTATCTGCAAAGAGAAAATCGAAGCTCTTGATCAGAGAGAGCGACGCACGCACCGAGACCCGCAGCTGATGCAGATCTTCGTCGTCACCCTTTTCGAGGAGCCTGACCCGATAGCGCAGTGCCTCTTCCCAGAGGGAGCGCAGTTTCGAGACGACGATCCGATCCGCTCTGCGCGGCGCATCCGGACGCAGCGGCAGGCCGAAAAGCGCCAGATTGCTGTTTTTGAAGCGGGCATCCTCCGTGACATCCTCGATCACATAGGGCTGCAGCTTGTCGGGCAGTCGAAACTTCCTGAACCGTTTCTCGTTTTCAAATTCGATCTCCAGCATGTAGAGCCCCGAAAACGGGGGCTTGAATATATCGACGCTGTATTCGTCCCCGTCGATCTCGATAAAACAGCGCCTCTTTTTGATCTTGTAGCCGATGCGCTCTTTTTTATGTTTGCGGTACTTGTGCTTTGGGATTTGGTGCTCGATCTCTTCACGGATCGCACCGGTTCCGGTTTTGATCGTCTGGTAGCAGCGGTCACCCGCTTTGCGAAAGCGCATGGTTTTGGAAGGGGAAAATTTCGTATAAAACTGCGTGATATCGATACAGCGGGAGGGGATCTTCTGCAACAGATCGACGATCGTGGGTTTGAGCAGATATTTGCGTTCGATCTCCTGCATGCGGGCTCCTGCGATGAAATGAATGTGAATGGAAATATTGTACCATATTTTGATGAGAGCATGCGCAGAGAGGCAAATGATGGTGGACCCTACCGGGATCGAACCGGTGACCTCTTCGCTGCCAGCGAAGCGCTCTCCCAGCTGAGCTAAGGGCCCTTTCGATAAAAGAGATGTGATTATAGCAAAAAAAGATTATTTTTTCTCTATATCACACCCTTTTGTGCTGCATTTTTGTTTCAGGATGTATCTCCGGCAGAGTCCTTCCGCTACCAGATAGAGGCAGTAGACCCAGAGTATATCCATGATGAGATTGTGTTTGTATCCCAGATCGAGATAGAGTATCGGCAATCCTATCACGATCGGCCATTTGGCGTAGTGAAAGAAGAGTATCCATGTCCCGTAGAGGTCGAGCAGCGTGCGTTTCAACGCGCTTCCCGATCGGAGCCGGATTTTTGCTGCGCTTCCAGCTCGCGTCTGCGCTCGGCCGATTTTCTGGAGAAATGGAGTCCCAGATAGACCGTACCGATCAATACCAGAATCATCGATACCAGAGAGGTGATCACAACAGCTGTCGTACTCAAAAAAACTCCTTGTCCGTTTTTGCTTACTATTTTACCACAAAATATTTTTGGGCTTCGTTTTTACTCTCAAAAGGCGTTGCGATGATCGTCTCATCACCGATGCGCACGCTCCCCTCTGCCTCTGCGGGGGTTTTGGTATAGGTGAGAATCAGCCTGGCGGCGAGCGCCTTGTCCGCTTCGGAAGCCTCTCTGGAGAGCATGCATGCGGGGCCCGCGATGTCGTTGGCTTTGGCGAAGAGATATTTGTCGTTTTCGATCTTCTCTATCGCGGCGTTGTCCTCCTGATTGCGGCCGATCACCAGCTTGGCCCCCTCCGGCAGACGCAGATGCCGTCCCACCTTGAGTAGGTCGATATCGGCCACTGTGAACTTCTCATGCGCGATCACATCCCGTATCTTCTGCTCGAAAGCCGATTCGGTCAGCAGACAGCCGCCGCCCGGGCTCTCATACTCTTCGAAGCCCCACTCTTCGGCCAGCCGCAGCTGTACTTCGCGGTTGCGCCCCTCGATGCCGAGCAGCTTTTCACGATCGACCCAACCCTCTTTTTCGGGTATGGTCGGCGCCATCAGCTTCGCACTCATCGGACGCAGGATGAGGCCGCCCTCTTCGTCGCCGGCGAGGCGCGTGACATTGCGAATCGCTTCGGCTCTCTGGCTCATCGGACGCTGCCCGATCACCTCTCCGGTGATGATAAACTGCGCATCGAACTTCGGCATCAGACCTTTTGCTACGCGAAACATATTGCCGTGACAGTCGATACAGGGATTGAAGTGTTTGCCGTATCCATATTTGGGATCGAAGAGAATCTCTTCGATAAACTGCTCGCGGATATTGACGATCTCGAAATCGGCGCCGACCATCGCGGCACGCTTGCGCAGCAGTTCGCTCTTGTCTTTCGTGCCTCCGAATCCCATATCGATATGGATGGCCGTCACATCGATCCCCTGATCGGTGATCAGCTTGATGGAGATCATGCTGTCCAGTCCCCCGCTAAATAGTGCCAAAGCTCTCATAGGCTACCAACTCCCCCCGTTTTAATTTCTGGATATTCTCTTTGATCTTCCGCAAGAGAAAATTTTTCTGTTCCGCACTCAGGCTGCGGTTCGCACCCACCTGCCGCAGTGCGTTGTTGTAGTGTTTTATCAAAAAGAGTCTTAACTGCTTTTTAAGCGACGCTTCGTCGAGCTCCTTGATATCGTCGCGTATGGCGATCCCCAGCAGATCGGGATGATCGAACTGCTCCTGCGCCACCAGCGAAAACTCATACGCATGCACCTGAAAAACCTCCGCCCCGACGATATCGAAGATACGATCCAGCACGGCATGATTGGAGAGGATCGTCTTGATCATCGTCAGCTCCGCGATATCCTCCCTGCGCTTTTGCGTGCTCTGCATGCGCTCCTGCTCGACATACCGCTCGTGCCGCACGCCGACCAGCCGCGCATCGATTCCCAGCAGTGCCGCGACATAGCCCTGATACTCCTCCTGCAGGACCGGCGTGAGGGTCTTGAGATATTCGGTCGCACTTTTGAGTGCCTGCTCTTTTTGCATCGGCTGTGCGAGGTCGTATCCCCGGATAATCTCCTCGATACAGTATTCGATCAGCGGTTTGGGCTTGTGAAACATCGCGTTGAGCTGCTCGATCTGATGCTCTCTGACCATATCGGCGGGATCTTTCCCCTCCTCGAAGAGCACCACACCCCCTGCCACGCCTCTGGCGCTGAGCATCGAGGCGGCTTTGTATGCGGCATTGCGCCCCGCTTTGTCCCCGTCGTAGGCGAGGATCACCTTCGGATCACCCCGCATGAGTATCGGTATATGGTGCTGCGTGAGCGCCGTACCGAGTGTGGCGACGGTATTGGTAAAGCCGGCCTGATGGAGCATGACCACATCCAGATACCCCTCCGTGACGATGATCTCGCCCTTTTGCATGATGGTCGCCTTGGCTTTGTGATAGCCGTAGAGGAGCCTCGATTTGTCGAAGATTTTGCTGTCGGGAGAGTTGATATATTTGGCGGGATGATTGCTGATCGTACGGCCGCCAAATCCCACGACCTTGCCCGCGGGGGTAAAGATGGGGAAAGTGATGCGCTCCCGGAAAAAGGCATACGGACGCCCCGACTCTCCTCCCACACCCACCAGCCCGAACGCCTTGGCATCGCTGAAAGAGACATGCCGGCTGCGCATGTAGTCGAGTGTCCTGAACGATTCGGGTGCGTACCCTATCTCGAACTTTTCGATCGAGGATTCGTAGATACCGCGCTCATGCAGATAGGCTTTGGCAGTCGGATGCCCTTCGAGGCTCTTTCGGAAAAAGAGATTGAGATCTTCGAGAATCTTCTTCTCTTTGGAGTAGTCTTTTTGGTTTTTGCTGTACCTGAGCTCGATATTGTATTGTGAAGCGAGCTTTTCGATCGCTTCGGGATAGGTGAGTTTTTCGTACTCCATGACGAATTTGATACTGTCTCCGCCCACGCCGCAGCCGAAACATTTGTAGATCTGCTTGGCGGGGCTGACGACGAAGGATGGGGTGTTTTCACCGTGAAAAGGGCAGTTGGCCTTGAAGTTGGCGCCTGCCTTTTTGAGTTCGATATAGCTGCCTACGACATCGACGATATCGAGACGGGTTTTGAGGGCTTCGATCGATTCCTGTTCTATCATGCTACGGATTATAGCATCTTTTTCACCTCTTCCTCAACTGCACGACAAAATAGTCCTCTTTGCCCTTGCCGTAGCTTTTGGTAGAACCGACTACGACGAAGTTGCCCTCACTCGTGCGGGTGATACCGTAGGCTTTGTCGTCATACTCGCCACCGTAGACGGGTGCCCAGACGGAGTGTCCCTGCGGATCGAGCTGCATCACATAGAAGTCGAACTTCCCATGCCCGAACGAATCGGTCAGACCCGCCATCATGAAGCCTCCGTCCCGCTTTTTGGCGATGGCGTTCATCCACTCTTTCTCCTTGTATCCGAAGAGTCTCTGCCATACCAGTTTGCCGTTGGCGGCGACCTTGACGACCATGATATCGTTGCGTTTGGAGCCGTAGCTGCGTGTATTGCCCGTCACGACGCATCCGCCGTCATCCGTCGCGACGACCGCCTTGGCGATATCTTCGCTATCTTCACCGAAGAGCTTGGTCCAGCGCTGTCTGGCATGCTTGTCGAATCGCACGATATAGTAGTCTTTGCTCTGATAGCCGTAGCTCTCGGTGACACCCGCGATGACGAATCCCCCGTCCGTCGTCAGTGCGATACCGTTGGCGATGTCGTCGCGTTCGCCTCCGACGATCTTCGCCCACTCCTCTTTGCCGTTTTTGTCGAGCTTGACGATATAGGCATCGAGATAGTTGTCGCCGAACGATTCGCTCGCTCCGGCGATCAGCACGCCGCCGTCTCCCGTCGCGACGACCGCTTTGCCGAAATCTCGCATCTTGCCGCCGACATGACGCTCCCAGATCAGATTGCCGCGGGTATCGATCTTGATCGCATAGAGATCGGGATCTCCCAGCTCGCTGAACGATCGCGTCTCCCCGACGATGACGAAATTGCCGTCATGTGTCGGCGTGATCGCATAAGCGATATCCTTGCGCTTGCGTCCGAATGTCTTTTTCCAGAGGATTTTGCCGTTTCTGTCGACTTTGATCGCGAGGACATCGTCGCGTCCTTTGCCGAAGGTACGCGTCGCCCCTGCGACGATGACCGATCCCTTTTCCGCCGGTGCGACACAGTAGGCGATATCTTTGTCACTGCCGCCGAAAGCGATCTGCCAGCTGTTGGTATACTGGCGCTTCTTTTCGGCAGCGGCTTTCTGTGCGGGTGTTTTCTCCGCAGTCGCAGAGAGGAGTGTCACACTGCAGCATGCAGCGATGACGAAGGAGAGGAGGCTTTTTCGTACAAGCAATTTTGTCATTATCTTTCCTTATGACTTTTTGCTTATAATTATAATATATTCTTATTAAATATGAGCTGAAGCCGCGGGGCGGTTCCGGCTTCTAAAAGTTGGTGACGTTTCGAAACTGTGCGATCTCCGTCTCTACCATGTCGTCGATCATTCTCCTGTAGATCTCGACTGCGAGATTCGGAGATACGCCCAGTGTGAGGGCTTTGTGCCGGACGCGGTCCATCACATGATCGATGCGCTCGTCCGCTTTGATCTCTTCGACGGAGTGTTTGAAGTTGGCAGCCTGTTTGACCATATCTTTGCGTTTGGCGATCAGCTCCAGTATCTGATCGTCGATCTTGTCTATCTCTTCACGGACCTCTTCGAGGGATGTACACTTCTTCATGGCAGATTCTCCTTGTCTGAATTACGCAGTTAGCGTTATTTTATCATATTATATCGGCTTTTTCAGACAAAAGCGTAGATTGCCTAAAAATTAATCAACAGCTCAGGATAACTTCTTCTTATTTTGTTATAGAATTGTGACGTTAAAAAAAACTATCAGGGAGAAATATATGAAAAGTATATTTGCACTTTTGGCGCTTCTGCCGCTTACTGCGTTTGCTGACGAAGCAAAACTGAACTCCGGTGACACTGCCTGGATGATCGTGGCGACCGCACTGGTCATGCTCATGACTCCGGCAGGTCTCGCACTCTTTTACGGTGGTCTCACCCGTAACAAAAATGTCCTCAACACGATCGGCATGAGCCTGATCGCCTACGCTGTGGGCACACTGGTATGGGTCGTCGCAGGTTACTCTATCGCTTTCGGTGGCGGTGACTTCATCGGTACGGGCAAGATCATGCTGGCGGGCATCACCGATCAGACGATCAACGGTTCGATTCCCGAGCTGCTCTTCGTCGCATTCCAGGGCACTTTCGCCGCGATTACCGTAGCGATCGCAAGCGGCTCGATGATCGAGCGTGTCAAGTTCTCTACCTATGCGATCTTCTCCGCACTCTGGATCCTCGTCGTCTATGCGCCTATCACGCACTGGGCATGGGGTGGCGGTGAGACACTGAACTTCGGTGAGATGGACTTCGCAGGCGGTACCGTCGTACATATCAATGCCGGTGTAGCCGGTTTCGTCGTCGCGATGATCCTCGGAAAGCGAAAAGATTACGGCAAATCATCGATGAAACCTTTCTCTCCCGTACTCGTCGTACTGGGTGCGATGCTGCTGTGGTTCGGATGGTTCGGATTCAACGCCGGTTCCGAAGTGGCAGCTGACGGTGTCGCAGCCAATGCATTCCTCGTCACCAATGTCGCAGCATCTCTCGGTGTCATCGGCTGGCTGATCACGGAGTATATCCTCTACAAAAAAGCGACGCTCGTCGGTGGTGCATCCGGTGCAGTCGCCGGTCTGGTAGCGATTACGCCCGCTTCCGGTAGTGCAGGGCTTACGGGTGCGATCATCATCGGTCTCGTGGGCGGTATCCTCGGTTCGCTCGCGGTATCCAAGATCAAACATATCTTCAAAGTGGACGACAGCCTCGACGCTTTCTGGGTACACGGTCTGGTCGGTATCTGGGGTTCTATCGCTACGGCGCTCTTCATCGCACCGTATCTGATGCCTGAAAACTACAACCTCGGTTCACAGCTTGTCGCACAGCTCAAAGCGGTCGGCCTGACAGTCGTATACAGCGGTATCATGACAGCGGTGGTCTATTTCGTATCCAGCCTGTTGACCGGTGGCGGCAGAGTAGACGAAGAGACTGAGCAGATGGGTCTGGATGAAGCGACACACGGTGAGAAAGCACTCAACTTATAAGAACCATAAGAAAACAGGAAGGAAGAGAGATGAAAAAAATCGAAGCGATCATCAAACCATTCAAACTGGATGATGTCAAAGAGGCGCTTGTAGCAGCCGAAATCGAAGGTATGACCGTATCCGAGGTCAAAGGGTATGGTAGACAGCAGGGGCACTCCGAGCTCTACAGAGGTGCGGAGTATGTCATCGACTTTCTGCCAAAGATCAAAATCGAAGTCGTGGTATCCGAAGGCTTTCTGGATGCCGCGATCAACGCGATCACCACAGCTGCCAAAACCGGCAAAATCGGTGACGGTAAAATCTTCGTATCCTCCGTCGAAAAGACGATCCGTATCAGAACGGGCGAAGAGGACGAAGAGGCCCTCTGATCCATACACGGCAGCTTACGACACATCCGTCGCATGCTGCTTCCTGAAAGCGGCTTCGCCGCCGCTTTCGGATACTCCGCGCTACAAACTCTCATACTCTTTTTGTTATAATTTTTCCACTTCAATAACGGAACATACCAGTGGATATATTCTCGATCGATTACCGCGATCCCATTTACGGGGTCATTCTCCTCGTCGCCATTGTTCTGATCGTCTCCTTTTTCAGCTACTCCTGGGGATTTTTCAAGACGAGAGAAGAGGAGTCGAGCGTCAATAAATTTCTCAAAAAGTTCCACCAGTACGACGGCTTCACCGAATACAAAGAGGTGATCCAGAAAAAACAGCTCCCCGTCGAATCCTCCGTACTGATGGCGCTGACCTTCGAAAAGGGAGGCGAGTATCAGAAAGCGATCGAAATCTATCAGGCGATACTCGAAGGCGCCAAAGACAAAATCATCCGCAAAGACATCCTCACCCTTCTGGGCAAGACCTACTACAAAGCCGGCTTTCTGGAGCGCTCGCGGGAGATACTGCTGACCGCGCTCAAGATCTACCCGCGCAACGAAGATGCCCTCACCTACCTCATCGTCATCTACGACAACCTGCGCGAATATGACAAAGCCCTCGAAGTACTCGATACGCTCGAGGCTTTCGGGATCGATGTCGGGGAGAAGAAGCTCTACTTCCAGACGCTGCGTGTCCTCAACGACAAACATCTCAAAGAGGAGAAGAAACTCCAGAAGCTGCATGAGATCGGGCTAGGCAACAAAATCGTCCAGCGTAAGCTCTTCGAGTTTCTCAAACAGCACAATCTGCCGATGGAGTACGAAACACTCAAAAATTTCGACTTCAACAATATCATCGATCTGCTCTGGGAGACACGCCACGACCGATTCAGCCCGAGGCTGCTCGAGGAGATTCCGCTGCTGCATGAGATCTACACCGCCAAAGGGACGCTGCAGCTGGCAAAGGGGAGCAGCCATTTCGTACTCAATATCCTCATCAAACTCTCCCTCGCCGGAGACAAGAGCGCCGATATCAGCTTCGACTACACATGCAGCAACTGTAAAAACACCTTTCCCCTCTACTTCTACCGCTGCCCGCAGTGCCAGCATATCGGCAGCGCCCTGATCGGCAGCAAACTGACAAAGAGAGCCTATGAAAAAGATTCACTTGTATAGCGACGGTTCCTCACTGGGGAACCCGGGATTCGGCGGATACTGCGCCATCGTGAAGTACCGAGAGCATGAGAAGATCGCCTCCGGCGCCCTGCCCGACGTGACCAACAACCAGATGGAGCTGCTCGCCGTGATCGAGGGGCTCAAGCTGCTCAAAGAGCCATGCGATGTCACGATCACCAGCGACTCCTCCTATGTCGTCAATGCGATCAACGAATGGCTCGCCAACTGGGTGAAAAAAGATTTCAAAAAGGTGAAAAATCCGGACCTCTGGAAGCAGTATCTGGAGGTAGCCAGACCGCACCGGATCAAAGCGGTATGGGTCAGAGGCCACAACGGCCACACGGAAAATGAAATATGTGATAAAATAGCCAGAAGCGAAGCGGAAAAACTGCAACAATCTCATAAGGACGGATGATGGGTGATCTAAGCGAACTGGAGACGAGACTGGGGTACCGATTCAAAGACCGGGCGCTGCTCAGGACGGCACTGACGCACAAAAGCAGCAAACAGGCCTACAACAACGAACGGCTGGAGTTTCTCGGTGATGCGGTGCTCGATCTGATCGTCGGCGAATATCTCTATCACAAATTCCCCGATGTCCCCGAAGGGGATCTCTCCAAGCTGAGAGCCTCTCTGGTCAACGAAAAGGGATTCGAACAGCTCGCCAGGCTTCTGAATCTGGGCAAATACATCTACCTCTCGCTGGCCGAGGAGAACAACAACGGCCGACAGAAACCCTCCATCCTCTCCAACGCCTTCGAAGCGCTGATCGGCGCGCTTTATCTGGAGAGCGGGCTCGAGGAGGCGACGCGGGTATCTCTGAAGCTGCTCGAAGAGGCCTATCCCAAAATCGATCTCGCCACGGTCTTCAAAGATTACAAAACCACCCTGCAGGAGATCACGCAGGCGCATATGGGGATCACGCCTCAGTATATCGTGACCGGATCCAGCGGTCCGGACCATAAAAAAGAGTTCGTCATCATGGCCAAAATCGGCGATCGCGAACTGGCCCAGGCGAAAGGCAAAAGCAAAAAAGAGGCGCAGCAGGAAGCGGCCAGAAAAGCGATCGAAGTGTTGACAAAGGAGTTGGAGTCGTGAACAGTTTCGGAAAGAGATTTGTATTTACCACATTCGGAGAGTCGCACGGCAAAGCGATAGGATGCGTCGTGGACGGCGTACCTGCGGGCATCGAAATCGACGAAGCCTTCATCCAGAGCGAGCTCGACCGTCGCAAGCCGGGACAGAACGCCTACGCCACCTCCCGCAAAGAGGGAGATGTCGTAGAGATTCTCAGCGGCGTATTCGAAGGGGTCAGCACCGGTACGCCGATCGCCATGGTCATCTTCAACACCAACCAGAAGAGCAAGGATTACACCAACATCAAAGATCTCTTTCGGCCCGGACATGCCGATTACACCTACTATCACAAATACGGCATCCGCGACTATCGGGGCGGCGGACGCAGCAGCGCCAGAGAGACCGCTGCCAGAGTCGCCGCCGGTGCGATCGCCAAACTGATGCTCAGATCTCTGGGCATCGAAATCGAGAGCGGCGTAGCGGCGATAGACGGCATCGAAGCGCAGCAGCTGAACTTCTCGGCAGCCAGAGAGAGCGAGATCTATGCCCTCGACCCCGATATCGAAGCCAGGCAAAAAGAGGCGGTACTCCAGGCCAAGAACAGACACGACTCCGTAGGCGGCGTGGCACTCGTGCGCATCAGAAATTGTCCTGTGGGACTGGGTGAGCCCATCTACTACAAAATGGATGCGGTATTGGCGGATGCGATGATGAGCATCAATGCCGCCAAAGGTGTCGAGATCGGTGAAGGGATGCATGCAGCTGCCCTCAAGGGCTCCGAAAACAATGACCAGATCACCGCAGAGGGATTCGAGAGCAACCGAAGCGGCGGTATTCTCGGCGGTATCACCAACGGTGACGAGATCGATGTGAAAGTCTACTTCAAGCCCACTCCCTCTATCTTCCAGAAGCAGCGGACTGTCGATATTCACGGCGAAGAAGTGACATGCGAACTGAAGGGACGACATGATCCCTGTGTCGCGATCAGAGGATCGATCGTCGCCGAATCGATGGCGGCACTCGTCGTAGCGGATATGCTGCTGCTCAATATCGGCCGCAGACTCTCCGACCTGCAAAAAATTTACTCTTAGTTAATTTATATTTACATTTTTAGGCTAATTTTTGTTTCTTTTTGACACATCAAGACAACTTTAGCCTATCTTCCTGCACTAATATTAAAATTTTATTTACCAATTAAGAAAAACTTTTCTAAACTTATCTTGTATATGAACTACAGCGTGTTTGTAGGATTCCTGAATTCAGAGATTTTCCCTGTAGGAATATATACAGACAAAGGATGGCGGTGCAGAGTTTTTCTGTCAATCATTTCTATACTTTATAAAGGAGAGAAGATGAAACTTTTTACAAAAATCGCTATTGCTTCAGTCGCACTGGCGGGTATGCTTCAGGCAGAGACGACACTGATCGGTGTCGATGCAGGCGTCACAATCCTCAATGCAAGAGTCGGATTCAACGCCGGTATCACTGTCGGTAAAGCACACGGACACAGCAACTGCCCTACTGCTTACACTACCGTGACCAGCAGCAGGACATATACAAGCGATCCATGCTCATATGTATGCGGCCCTTGCGTCGTCGTAGAGCCACCATGCCCAAAACCGGCACCCGCACCGGCTTGTCCTTGCCCTTGCGCGAAGTAAGCCCTCTGCGATGAGAGTCCGGAGCTTCTGCCGGGCTTTCACACTTTTCAACCTTTTTTGATTATCATAGTGAGATGAAAAGAGACTCCTTCCCCTGTCCGCTATGTAACAGCTCCCAAACCACACACTTCGCAACCGGCGAAAATCGCCGATACCGTCACTGCAGCCGATGTGATCTTGTTTTTGTGCCCGATGCCTATCTGGTATCACCCGCCGAAGAGAGAGCCAAATACGATCACCACCAAAACACACCCCAAAACAGCGGTTATGTCGACTTTCTGAACAGACTGCTCACCCCTCTGGAAGATTTTTTGCAGCCGGGTGACGCGGGGCTCGATTTCGGATCGGGACCCGGCCCGACACTCCATCTGCTGATGCATGCGCGGGGATATCCTATGGAGATCTACGACCCATTTTATGCACCCGATACCGCCATATTCAGGAAAAAATACGATTTTATCACGATGACGGAAGTAATCGAACACATGCACCGGCCGCTGGCGGAGCTGGAGCGGCTGATGGGGATGCTGCATGCAGGAGGGGTGCTGGGAATCATGACCGCATTTCGCGTCGACGATTTCGACCGATGGTACTACAAGCGGGATCTGACCCATATCCGCTTCTTCACCCCCGAGACTTTTCGCTGGATCGCAGATTATCTCGGTGCGACGCTCCATATCCCCCGAAGCGGGGTCGTGATCCTCGAAAAATCCCCTGCTACATCCCGCTGATCGTCATCACGATCTCTCTGCTGGACGCATGATCGCGATGCTCACAGAGATAGACGCCCTGCCATGTGCCCGTATTGATCCTGCCGGCAGTGATCGGCAGCGTCACGGAGACACCGATCGTCATCGATTTGATGTGTGCCGGCATATCGTCGCTCCCCTCCAGCGTATGGGTAAAATAGGGCTTGTCGTCGACCAGATCGCTGAAGTAGTGCTCCAGATCGACCCGCACGGAGGGGTCGGCATTCTCTCCGAGTGCGAGAGAAGCGCTGGTATGCTTCAGAAAGAGATGCAACAATCCCGTTTCGACACTGTTGAGCGCATGAAACTCCCGCTCGACAATCGTGTCGATGAGATGAAATCCTCTGCGAAAAGGCGGCAAACGAAACGAATTCTGTAAAATTTTCATAAAAATCATTCTATCCAAAAAAGTTGATTATTTGCAGCTATAAGAGGCTTTTGCAGTATCTTGAATCTGTCAAAAAAAGTTCACAATTTATCCACAATTATGGGATTCCAGGGGGCTAAAAGAAAAAGAGTTGTTACCGATATTCCTGTTATCAAAGAGGCTACACGCATGCCGTCAGAGGAAATAAGAGGTTATGAAAATCATCAAAAAACATTTTTTAGACAATGTTTCTATTGCCAAAAAATCTTTTTTATTGTTGCTTGTATCCTCTCTGGGCATGCTCTTCGTGGGGGTGATCGTATTTATAGGACTCCACAATATCCGAAACGAGGTCGACTATCTGCATACACACCAGATGGAGGAGATCGCCCTGATCCAAAAGCTGCAAAACTGCTGCAATATCGAGCTCCAGCCCACACTGCAGGCATACATGCAGCACCGCATCGACAGCGCGCATGCCATCCCGGGGCTTCAGCAGAGCAGTCGCAATCTCAACCAGACCTACGGCATGCTCCAAAATCTCGACCCGGATACGGCAAAAGCGCTCGCACCGCTGCTGCACCGGCTGAACGACCTCCTCTCCACGGCGGTAGAGAGGCTCCAGCACCAAAAAGAGGCGGAGTTTGCAAAGAAGCTCTATCCCCGCCTGACCGAACTGCTGCATGATTTCAACAAGCTGACAGCCGACAAAATAGATGAGACCCTCCGAGCAGCGAAAAAGAGCCGCGACAAAATCACGGAGCACTACTACGGCACCCTCGTCAGCACGCTGCTCTTTATCTTCATGATACTGCTCTTTTCGTCGCTGCTGGCATATACGATCTACAGAAGCGTCCGGAAACTGATCTACGGACTCTCCGACATCGTCGCCAAAAAGACCAAAGACTATCAGGAGCTGGCCCTCCAGCTGGAGTACAAGGTCAACAAAGAGGTGATCAAAAACAGAGAGAAAGATCAGATCATGTATCAGCATGCCAGACTCGCGGCGATGGGTGAGATGATCGGCAATATCGCACACCAGTGGAGACAGCCGCTCAACGCCCTGACCGTCCTGATCCAGAGCTTCGGCATCAAGAGCATGAGCGGCAATCTCACACAGGAGTTCATCGATCAGCAGGTCAAAGAGGGGCTGCGTCTCGCCAATCAGATGTCCAACACGATCGAAGATTTCAAAAACTTCTTCAGCCCGCACAAAGAGCGTGAGTATTTCGGCGTGGTCGAAACGATCAACGAAACACTCGAACTGGTGGAGCTCTTTCTCAAAGACGAGCATATCGACATCACGCTCGTCGCCAAAGAAGAGGTACGCGTCTACGGCTACTCCAACGAATTTTCACAGGTGATTCTCAACCTCCTCAACAATGCCAGAGACAACTTCAAACAGAAAAATATCCAGAGTGACCGCCGCATCATGATCAAGGTCAACTACAGAAAAAAACCGGAACCGATGGTGATGATCTCATTCGTCGACAACGGCGGCGGTGTCGACCCCGATATCATCGACCGTATCTTCGAGCCCTACTTCACCACCAAACACAAATCGACCGGTACCGGCATCGGGCTCTATATGTCCAAGCAGATCATCGAAAAGCAGATGCATGGACTGGTCACGATGAAAAACATCACCTCCAAGATGGGGACCAACAAGCTCTACCGTTGCGCCCAATTCATCATCGCCATTCCCGTAAAATAAAATCCATAAGCATAAAATACAACTATTTTTAGTTTTATTATCTTTTTATTTTTATCTATTTTAATAGAAAACTTCGATTCACTTCTATATTTATCCTTTTCTTAAAATATATTTTAATATACTTGATTTTAACGGGATATTTTTGTATTAAAGTATCATACAAATTTAGCACTATTGTTAAATATTTTGTACAACATATCAAAAAATATCTCTTTTATATTGATTTTTATTAAAAGATAATAAAACATCTGGTATAGTTTACAAAATTAGTTTCGAACATTAAAAAACAGAGGAGTGTAATGTGGATTTGAACAGTCTGAAAAACCTGGAGTTGCTCTATGTGGAGGATGATGTCGATGTCATGAATCAGACGAAGTTGATACTCGATGACTTCGTCAAAAAAGTACATACCGCAACCAACGGCGAAGAGGGTCTGGAGATCGCCCTGAATCAGCCGATCGATATCATCGTCGCCGATATCAACATGCCCGTCATGAACGGTATCGAGATGATCAAAAAGCTCAAAAAAGAGCATGAGAAAGAGATTCCCGTCATCATCACGACCGCGCATACCGATACGGAGTACCTCATCGACGCGATCAATCTGAAAGTGGACGGCTACATCATCAAGCCAATCAACATCAAAGACCTGATCAACTCGATCTATACCGTCATGCTGCCGATCATCCAGAAAAAGGAGATCGAAGGGTGCGCACATGTCGTCGACTCACTCGCAGCCCTCGTAGGCGGCAAAAAGATCGAAATCCTCAAATACATCATCGACAACCTCGACGAAGAGCATGTCTTTCACGGCTCCTATCAGGATATCATGGAGGCGCTCGACGTGAGCAAGCCGACCGTCGTGAATATGTTCAAACAGCTCATCGGCGCCGGCATCCTCGAAAAGGTCAAAAACAAAGTCTACCGCTTCAAAAGACAAGACCTCGTCAAGTAACCGCACTATCCGCAGAGAGGAGCATTTGACCCCGCTCTTATCTTCTCTGTGGCAGGATATTTTTTCAAACATAACTTCTACAAGGACAGCAGCATGAAAAAGATACTCTTTTTTCTCGCAGTGGCACTGGCCACGACACTCTTCGCAGGCAAAAACCCGATCGCACAGATGAAAACCAACCAGGGCACGATCACCCTCGAACTCTACCCCGACATCGCCCCCAAAGCGGTCGAAAACTTCATCAAGCTCTCACAGAAAGGCTACTACAACGGTACGATCTTTCACCGCGTGATCAAAGGCTTCATGATCCAGGGCGGCGACCCGACCGGTACGGGCAGAGGCG
>CAYLLC010000021.1:0-23017 GCA_964384355.1 uncultured Sulfurospirillum sp.
TGATGGCATCGGGTGCGAGCCGCTACGACTTCGACCGCTTCGGTACGATCTTTCGTGCGAGCCCGCGTCAGGCGGATGTGATGGTCGTCGCCGGTACGCTGACCAAGAAGCACGCCGAGTTCATCCGACGCCTCTACGATCAGATGGCGGAGCCCAAATGGGTCATCAGCATGGGCAGCTGCGCCAACACGGGCGGTATGTTCAACACCTATGCGACGGTACAGGGGTGTGACAGGGTGATCCCGGTCGATATCTATCTCCCCGGATGTGCGCCGCGTCCCGAGACGCTGCAGTATGCGGTGATGATGCTTCAGAAAAAGATCAGAAAAGAGAGCGCATTTCAGAAACTCAAACCCAAAAGGTTGGTATAAATGAGAAGATATGTAAACAGAAAAAATGTCCAGGCGAAATCTTATCATACCGACAGATTCCATCAGAGACCGCAGACGCCGAAGTTCGATCCTGCTTCGGATGCGGTCTTTGCCAAAGATCTGGAGAGCCTGAAGGCGAAATTCGACATCAAGGATGCCTATATCGAGATCGATCAGCTGGTCGTCATCATCGATCCGGCCGACAATGTCGCGGTCATGACGCACCTGCGCGACAAGTGCGACTACACCTTTTTGAGTGAGATGAGCGCGATCGACTATCTGGAGAGAGACGGCGAGTTCGAGATCTTCTATCAGCTGCTGGCGATGACGAAGCGCAAACGCATGCGCGTCAAGTGCCGTATCAAGCAGAATCAGGCGATCGAATCGCTCTACGATATCTACAAGAGTGCGGATTGGGCGGAGCGCGAGATGTACGATATGTTTGGCGTCATCGTCAACAACCACCCCTACATGAAGCGCATCCTGATGCCCGAAGACTGGGAAGGGCATCCACTGCTCAAAACCTATCCGCTCGTGGGTGACGAAGCGGCGCAGTGGTACGAGATCGACAAGATCTTCGGCAAAGAGTACCGCGAGGTGGTCGGGCCCGAAAACCGCGATACCAAATATATCGATCCCAAAGATACCAAAAACTTCTCGAGAGTCGGTCACGAAGTGCCGTACGGTGCCAAGCCCGTCAGCAAGCCCGATCTCGAATATGTCGATTTCCAGGAGCCGGACGGTGTGCCTCTGATCACGCGATTCACGCTGAAAAACCAAAAAATACTCAAAGAGAGAAAGTAGAGCCATGCAAACACCAAACAGACTACAACCTTTTTACGAAAACCTGGTTTTTGAAAAAGATGACAATCGCATGATCGTCAACTTCGGTCCCCAGCACCCCTCGGCGCATGGACAGCTGCGTCTGATTCTGGAGCTGGACGGCGAGCAGGTCGTCAAAGCGGTACCGGACATCGGCTATCTGCACCGCGGTATGGAGAAGATGGCGGAAAACATGATCTACAACGAATATCTCCCGACGACCGATCGTATGGATTATATCGCTGCGACCTCCAACAACTACGGCTTCGCACTGGCGGTGGAGAGACTGCTCGGTATCGAGAAGGATGTGCCCAGACGCGCGAAAGTGATCCGTACGATGCTGCTGGAGCTCAACCGTATCATCTCGCACCTCTTCTGGCTCGCGACGCATGCACTCGATGTCGGTGCGATGAGTGTCTTTCTCTTCTGCTTCCGCGAGAGAGAGTTCGCGATGGATCTGATGGAGGATTACTGCGGTGCGAGACTGACGCACTCGTCTGTACGCATCGGCGGCGTGCCGCTCGATCTGCCGGACGGATGGCTCAACAAGATGCTCGACTATATCAACAAGATGCCGGACAATATCGCGGATTACGAAGGGCTGCTCGATCAGAACCGCATCTGGAAGATGCGTCTGGAGCAGGTCGGCAACCTGACGCCCGAAGATGCCCTCGACTGGGGATGCTCCGGGCCGACGCTGCGCGGCAGCGGTATCGCGTACGACATCCGCAAAGAGGAGCCGTACGAGATCTACGACGAGCTGGAGTTCAAGGTACCGGTCGCGGACAGCAACGACAGTTACGGACGCTACAAACTCTATATGGCGGAGATGCGCGAATCTCTGAAAATCATCAGACAGTGTATCCACCTCTACAAAGATACGGAGCCGCAGCTGATGGCGGATGTACCGCAGTATATCTCCGCGCCCAAAGAGCGTATCATGACGGAAAACTACTCACTGATGCAGCACTTCGTGCTGGTCGCGCAGGGTATGCGCCCGCCGGTGGGTGAAGTCTATGTGCCGACGGAGTCGCCCAAAGGCGAGCTCGGCTTCTTCATCCGATCCGAGGGTGATCCGTATGCCTATCGACTCAAAGTGAGAGCGCCGAGTTTCTGGCACACCAGCTTGTTGCAGCATATGTTGCCCGGCCACTATCTGGCGGATGTTGTGACGATCATCGGTAACCTGAATATCGTATTCGGCGAAATCGACAGATAGCGGAGGGGAGCGAGATGGAAAGATACGACCTGAGAAAATACAAAGAAGAGAAGCTCTTCGACAGAATGGTTGAAGTGATGGACAAAGAGGCCAAACCGGGTGAAATCATCATCTTCATGTTCGAAGTGGGCGATTTCACACCGGTGACCAAAAGCATGGAAGTGATGAAAGAGCAGGGGCATGAGCTCTTGAATTCAATCAAGTTCAACGAAGTTGACTGGACTCTCGTAGTCAAAAGGAAAGCATCTTGAGTAAAGTTCTCTTTTCAACATGGCAGGGTGAATTTATAGACAATAGAGATATTGCCGATAAAGATGACTGGAAAGCGTCGTCTTTCAAAGTTCCCGCCAATTACGAAGGAGAGAAAAATTCCAGGATATTTATCGGATGGAACGGGTTGGTCGTCTTTGACGAGGGTGTCGATGTCATCAAAGCGGGTACGGAGTATGCCGCACAGTATCAGATCTATTCGGAGGCATGCGGACGCTGTGCACCGGGCAGATGGGGCGGCAGAATCCTCTACGACCTCTTCGACAAAATCGCCAGAGGCGAAGGCACGGTCGGCGATGTCGAACATCTCAAAGAGATCTCCGATACGATGATGAAGACCAGCAAATGCGAAATCGGACGGACGGTACCCAAGCCGCTGCTGGATATCCTCGAATATTTCGAAGCCGATGTGATGGATCTGATCGAGAATCAGAAAAAATCTCCCGATTACGACAACGACGATATCAGCTATATCGCGAAAGTGACGGCACCCTGTATGGATGCATGTCCCGATCATGTCGATATCCCCGCCTATATCGAAGGGGTGCGTGATCTGCAGTTTGCGCAGAGTCTGCAGGCGACGAAACAGACGATGCCTCTGGCGCATACATGCGGACGTGTCTGCCCGCATCCATGTGAAGATGAGTGCCGCAGAGCCAATCTGGACGAGCCGATTTCGATTATGGAGCTGAAGCGTCTGGGAGCCGATTACGAGACCGAGCATGGGCTCGATTTTCTCTATCCCACGGAGCAGAAACCGCTCAACGGCAAGAAAGTGGCGATCGTCGGTGCGGGCCCGGCCGGCCTGACCGCAGCCTACTATCTGGGGCTCGACGGTGTCGCATGCGATGTCTACGAAGCGCTGCCGGTGCTTGGCGGCGAAGTGGCGGTCGGCGTACCCGAGTATCGCATGCCGTGGGAAGCGTACCGCAAAGATATCGAAGCGATCGAAGCGCTGGAGGGTGTGACATTCTATACCAATACACCGGTGACAGCCGATATGCTGCGCCGATTCGAAAAAGAGTACGATGCGATCATGCTGGCCAGCGGTACGCGACTGAGCAAGAAAGTCCGCGCCAAAAACGAGCGTCCCGATATGGAAGGGTACTGGCCTGCGATTCCGTTTCTGGATCAGATCAACCTCAATGTCAAGTGGAATCTCGCACCCGAAGTCAATCTCGAAGGCAAGACGGTCGTCTGTGTCGGCGGCGGATTCACCTCGATGGATGTCGTGCGCTGTTCGGTGCGTGCCGGTGCCGAGAAGGTGATCATGCTCTATCGCCGTGACGAAAAGACGATCATCCGAAACACTTCATGGGAAGAGTATCATGAAGCGGTCGAAGAGGGTGTGGAGTTCATCTTCCACTCCGCGATCGAAGAGATCTACGACGAGGACAACAAGATCAAGAAACTCAAAGTCAACCGCTTCGAGCTGGTGCCCGATCCCAACGGCGGCCGTGCGCAGCTGGTCAAGATCGAGGGCGAAGATTTCGAGATCGAGTGTGACTATCTGATTCCGGCCGTTTCGCAGGATGCGGATCTCAGCTACATCCCCGAAGAGTGGGAGCTGGAGCTGACCAGCTGGAATACGCTCAAAACCGACGGCAAGACCTATCAGACCAGCAGACCCGGTATCTTTGCCGCGGGTGACTGCGAGTACGGTCCGATGACGATCGTCAATGCGGTCGGCCAGGCCAAGAGGGCAGCATCGGTCATGAGCCGATATGTGCATGACAAGAAGCTGACGCTGCTGGACGAAGAGATCATGGAAGATCATCTGCGTGCCTTGAAAGTTTACGACAAAAACGAAAAAGTGACAGGCTGGGTCGCAGGGCTTCCGAGAGAAGTGAGTGAAAAACTGGATGTGAATGTACGCAAGCATTCGCAGGATGAAGTCAATCTGGGATTTACGAACGAGCAGGCAGTCAACGAAGCGAGTCGCTGCATGCGTTGTTATTATATAGCTATGGTGGCGGTGTAAGATGGTAAAAGCGGAAAGTGTAACGACGGTAGAGCTCGAGATCGACGGCAGAAAAGTGACCGCCGACCGGAATGAGACGATCCTGCAGGTGGCGCGCAGACACGGCATCTATATCCCGACGATGTGTTATCTGACGAAGGTGAAGCCGATCGCGTCATGCCGTATGTGCGTCGTCAATGTCGAAGGGCTGGACGATCCGGTGCTGAGCTGTCAGGAGCGTGTGGTCGAGGGCCTGAAGGTGACGACCGATTCGGAGGATCTCTACCTCTACCGGCAAAACATTATGAAGCTCTACGATGTGAACCATCCGCTCGAGTGCGGCGTCTGCCCCAAGAGCGGCGAATGCGACCTCCAGAACAAGACGCTGGAGTTCAATGTCAACGGTCAGGATTTCAGTGCGAGAGAGAAATACCGGCCGCTGGAGAAGTGGGGCAACATCTCCTACGATCCGCATCTCTGTATCCTCTGCGAGCGCTGCGTACGCGTCAGCAACGAAATCGTCGGAGACGAAGCGCTGCAGATCGAGCCGGGCGGCTACAACTCCAAGATCGTCAACCTGAAGCAGGACGATACGAATGTCGACTGGGGTGAGTGTGCCGCAGTCTGTCCGGTCGGAGCACTGGCGGATACCCACTTCAAAAGCTCCACCAACCCGTGGGAGCTGGAGAAGATACCGGCTGCATGTGCACACAGCAGCTTCGCACACTTTATCTACTATGAGATGAAATACAGCGGATCGGAAAACAGGGAAAAGATCTATCGCGTCAGAAATGTCGCCGAATACGACACGATCAGCGGTGTCTGCCGTTATGGATACGACTTTGAGAACCGCGGATCAAACAGCGACGCAGATATGCAAAAAGCGGTAGCGGCTTTTGAAAAAGCGGATGCGATTCGGTTCAACTCGATGATCACGAACGAAGAGGCGCTGATTCTGCAGCGGCTCAAAGAGGCACGCGGCTACAAGCTCTTCAACGAAGATGCCAGAAACTATCAGAAGTTTCTGCAGGCATTCACCTCGGTGACGGGCGGCTCGCTCTACGGCGGCGAGGTCGGTGAAGTCGACAAGAGCGACTATATCGTCGTGGTCGGTACCCGCATCGCCGAAGATGAGCCCGCGATGAAATTCAAGATCAACCAGGCTTCGAAACGGCACAGAGCGGAAGTGATCTACCTGCATCCGATGGAAGATGAGAGCATCAGGACGATCGTCACGCAGTTTGTCAAATATGAAGCGGGGTCTGAAGAGAGCGTACTGGCGCTTCTGGCCAAAGCCTTTTTGGCAGGGAGAGAAGTGCCTGCGGATGTCAAAGCCTTCTTGGAGAGCCTCGATGAGGGCTATATCAGTGCGGAGAGCAATGTCGGTGAAGAGGAGATTGCGGGCATGCTGCGAAAGGCGAAGCGCAAAAAGCGTTTTACGATCGTCGCCGGTGCCGATCTCTATGCGCATCCTGAAGCGGAGAATATCGCCAGAATCCTCGGCCTGCTCGAAAAGTATGCCGACTTCGATGTGATTGCGATGCCGACGATGGTCAATACGCTCGGTGTCTCTCTGATCTGCGATCTGGATGCACCGGGCGATGCCTCCTATGTGATCGGATACAACGAGCCGGGTGATTTCGTCCTGAGCGCGCTGGAGAATCGCGGAGATGTCAACATGCCTGCACTCAACCAGCAGGAGGGGACCTTCACGACGATTGCGAAAACGGTCGTACCGACGCATGTGGCGCTGGGATTCGAGGGATTTTGTCTCAACGACATCGCCAACCGTCTCGGTCTGAACAAAGCCTATACGATCGATTATACGGCGGAATTGCCCGAAGAGAGCGGCTTTCAGCGCGTCGCGTTCGATGACCTCACCGCAGGTTACGATCATGAAGGCAACGAAGTACGCGGATATGCGCTCAAAGAGCGTGCGCGCGACACGGATGCAGTGCCGAGTGAACCGGCGGAGCTGGAGAGCTATGACGGGACAGTCGTCTATATCTGCAATCCCAACGCACAGAAAAATGTCTTTACCGATATCTGTGAAAATCTGCCCAGAGAGACGCGTCTGAGAGGATCGGTGCAGTTCGCGACCGCGGCGAAGATCGCCGACGGCGATCGGGTAGCGGTCGAGCTCGGCGGTGAGACGATCGAGAGAACCTTTATGATAGACGAGAATCTCAAAGGGACGATCGCGCTGATGCCGATCTTCGACCTCGGATTCGAGGGGCAGCGATTCGGATATGCGTATCGATTCAACAAAGCGAAAATAAAACAGGTGAGCCAATGAGTGAAATAACAGTAAACATTAACGGTGTCGACTATAAAGCCAAAGAGGGAGAGTTCCTCCTGAATATCGCCAGACGAGAGAATGTATTTATTCCTGCCATCTGTTATCAGACGGAGTGTTCGCCGACGCTGGCATGCAGACTCTGTATCGTGGAGGCGGACGGCAAGCGCGTCTACGCATGCAACGCCAAAGCCAAAGAGGGCATGCAGGTGATCACGGACAACGACGAGATCGCGCAGGAGCGTGAATCGATCATGCAGGTCTACGATGTCAACCATCCGCTCGAGTGCGGTGTCTGCGACCAGAGCGGCGAGTGCGAGCTGCAGGATTATACGCTCTATATGAATGTCAACGAGCAGAAATATGCGATCCCCGATACGCCCAGACCGATCAGAGACTGGGGATTGATCAAGTATGACGCATCGCTCTGTATCGTCTGCGAGAAGTGTATCACCGTCTGCAAAGATATGATCGGAGACAGCGTACTCAAGACGGTACCCAGAGGCGGTGAGCCGCTGGACAAAGAGCTCAAAGCGACGATGCCCAAAGATGCCTATGCGATGTGGAACAAGCTCCAGAAATCGATCATCGGCACGGTCAACGAAGACAACAGCCTCGACTGTCAGGATTGCGGCGAGTGTATCGCAGTCTGTCCGGTGGGTGCGCTGATCAGCAGCGACTTCCAGTACAAAGCCAACGCATGGGAGCTGACGAAAGTACCGGCGGCCAATCCGCACAGCAGCGACTGCTCTCTGATTTATTACAACATCAAGCATGGCGATGCGAAAAACTACGATGAGCGAATCTTCCGTGTGACCAACGATGCACACTATACCCCGCTGCACGGCGCTGCCAGATTCGGATTCGATTTCGAGAACAGGGTCGCAGGAAAAGATCGCGCGATCTTCGACAAAGCGGTGGAATTTCTGACACAGAAAGCCGACACGATCCGATTCTCAAGCTATATCACCAACGAAGAGGCGCTGATCCTGCAGCGAATGAAAGAGAAGCTGGGCGTGCGTCTGGTCAACGATGACGCCTACGCCTATCAGCAGTTTCTGCATCACTATAGCAGCGTCAGCGGCAAAAGCCTCTACAGCGGCGATCTCAAATCGATCAAAGCCTCCAATTTCGTCATCTCACTGGGTACACAGGTGCGTTACGACGCGCCCAATGTCGGCTACGCGATCAACAACGCCGTCACGATGAACAAGGGTGCCGGGCTCTATTTTCATCCGGTAGGCGACAAAGTGGTCGACACCTTCGCCAAAAACATGCTGCAGATCAACCACAAACCGGGTGCGGAAGAGCAGATTCTGGCCTTTGTGCTCGACTACTTCACCAACGCGGAGATCGAAGGGCTGGTCGTAGAAGCATTGCCCAAAGAGATTCAGGATATCGTCGCATCCTGTGACAAAGAGAGCATCGCGCTTCCCGAAGATTTCGAAGCGAAGATGACGAAGATGCTCGCCAAAAAAGATCGCTTCGCACTGGTACTGGGTGAAGATCTCTACACCCATGCAAGAGCCGAAAATATCGCCAGGCTCGCCGGTGCAGTCGACAGATATACCAACTTCACCGTCGTGATCGTCCCGTCGAAAACCAATACGCTGGGTGTCGCGAAGATCTGCGATCTCGATGCCGAAGCGGGTGAAAATGTACTCGGATACAATGCGGAGGGTGATTTCGTGCTGAGCGCACTGGGTGAGGGTGATCTCGATATGCCTGCACTCAATCAGCAGGAGGGGACCTTCACCAGCCTCAACAAACGCGTCGTACCGACCAACGCGGCACTGCCCTACAGCGGATACGTGCTCAACGATCTGGCCAATGCGATCGGTATCGGAAAAGCGCTGACGGTCGACTTCACGCCTGAACTGCCCGAAAGTGCCGGATACAAATCCGAGATTTTCGACGAGCTGCCAAACTATATCGACAATGCTGGCAACGAAATCCGCGGATATCTGCTCGAGAGTCTGAGCGTCGAAGCGGACGGCAAACCCGAAAAGCTTGCCGACGCAAAACTGCTCGAGGGAGAGTCGATCTATCTCTCCAATCCGATCATCCAGTTCAGCCCCTTTACCAACAAGGCGCATCAGCTCAAGACGGAAGGCAAACTCTACATCTCTGCGGAGTATGCCCAGGCACATGGGCTGCAAGAGGGTGACGCCGTGGAAATCTCCAGCGACAGCGGCAAGCTCGAAACGACGGTGGAGATCGACTCTCAGCTGCAGGGAGAGATTCCGTATCTGCCGACATTCGACAGCAGACTCGGCGCGGAAAATCTGTTCGACGACGGCAGATTTACAACAGCAACAATAAGAAAGGTGTAAAAGATGGATAGTGCTTACATTATTGAAACGATTGTCAAGGTGATCGTGATACTGACCATATTCTCTGCTTTGGCAGGTATCACGACCTATTTTGAGAGAAAAGTCCTGGCATTCATGCAAAGAAGGCTCGGACCGATGCATGTCGGACCGTACGGTATTCTGCAAGTTGCAGCGGACGGTATCAAACTCTTCACCAAAGAGGATATCGTACCGCAGAACGCGGTCAAGCCCATCTTCAAAATCGCACCCGTATTCGCAGCGGCCACGGCATTTATCGCGATGTCGGCGGTGCCGTTCGTGCCGGAGTTCACGCTGCCGTTTACCGACTATGTCGTCCATCCGATCGTATCGGATGTCAATATCGGTATCCTCTTCGTGGTAGGTGTCATGGCGGTGGGTATGTATGCACCGCTGCTGGGCGGTATGGCGTCGCACAACAAATGGTCACTGCTCGGTGCGGCGCGTACCGTCATACAGATGCTCTCGTTCGAAGTGGTGACGGGACTGTCGCTGATCGCCCCGCTGATGATCGTCGGATCGCTCTCCCTGATCGATATCAACAACTATCAGGCAGGCGGGATCGGGCACTGGATCATCTGGGCTCAGCCGGTCGCGTTCATCCTCTATCTCATCTCCGGCTATGCCGAGACCAACAGAACACCTTTCGACCTGCTGGAGCATGAGGCGGAAGTGGTCACGGGATATGCGACCGAGTACAGCGGCATGCGCTGGGGACTCTTCGCGATCGGCGAGTATGCCAATATGTTCACCGTCGCGTTTATAGCAAGCTTAGTATTTTTGGGTGGTTTCAATCCTATGGGATTTATTCCGGGAGGCCTTGCTATAATATTAAAAGTTTCTATACTTGTCTTCCTCTTTCTGTGGGTAAGAGCAGCATGGCCGCACATCAGACCGGATCAGCTCATGTGGCTGTGCTGGAAAGTGCTCATGCCATTAGCAGTAGTAAATATTTTGATCACCGGCATCGTGCTGATATAGGAGTAGGAAATGATTGATTTTACACAATACAACAATAGAAACGTGACGGAAGATTACTTCTATCTCGAAGTGGAAGAGCCGCCGAAGAGATGGCAGGACAAGTTCAAGCGGGTGGTCAAACGCACACTGAGCGGAGAGCTCTTCGTCGGTCTGTGGATCGTCTTTCGCGAGATGATCAAATTCGATATCCATACGATTCAGTATCCTTTGGAGAAGCTGCCGATCAGCCCCCGGTACAGAGCGCTGCACCAGATCAAACGACTGGTCGAGAGCGGCAATCAGGCATGTATCGGATGCGGGCTCTGTGAAAAGATCTGTATCTCCAACTGTATTCAGATCGACACGAAGTACGGCAGCAAAGGGCGAAAGGTGGTCAAAGGCTACTCGATCAATCTCGGACGCTGTATCTTCTGCGGCTACTGTGCGGAAGTGTGTCCGGAGCTGGCGATCACGCATGGTCAGGATTACGAGCATGTGAGTGAGCAGCGGGCGCACTTCGCGACGATGGCGGATCTGGTCACTCCGATGGATATCTTCAAAGCGGGCAAACAGAAACCGTATCCCGGATTCGGTGCATTGACGCCGAATGCGGACAACAATGTTAAAAAAACGCCATTAGCGTATTAAGGGATTGTGATGGAAGCGATAGCGTTTTATCTTTTTTCGGCAATAACGATCGGTATGTTTGCCATCGTTGTGTTCAGCAAGAACGCACTCTATGCGATGAGTGCGCTTGCAGGTGGCATGATCGCCATATCCGGCTTTTTCTTCATGCTGGATGCGGACTTTCTCGGTGCTGTGCAGATCATCGTCTATACCGGTGCGGTGATGGCGCTCTACGCCTTCGGTATGATGTTTTTCGATACGACCAAAGATGTCAAAGAGAATATCAAAGAGACCAAGATCGTCAATGCACTCTGGATTTCGGCAGTGGTCATTCTGGTCGTGATCGTCTCGGTGCCGTTTCTCTCCGATCAGGTGCTGCTGGATGCCTCGACGAGCGACTATAAAGTGATCGGCGCGAACAATCCGCAGGCTGTCGGTATTTTCCTCTTTACCAAATATCTGGTGCAGTTCGAGCTGGCTGCCGTCATGCTGCTGGTCGCGATGATCGCCGGTATCATTC
Organism: uncultured Sulfurospirillum sp.; assembly: GCA_964384355.1. Classification (GTDB taxonomy): domain Bacteria; phylum Campylobacterota; class Campylobacteria; order Campylobacterales; family QNZT01; genus QNZT01. The sequence continues at coordinate 11,397 of CAYLLC010000021.1, forward strand.
TGGTCAGCAAAAAGATGGATATCAGCCTCACGACGATGGATGAGCAGATCGAAAAAGAAGAGTTTGATATAAAGGAAGCAAAATGATTACATTGACGCACTATCTCGTCCTTTCGGGAATCCTCTTTTCTATCGGATTGGCGGGTGTGATACGAAGAAAAAACCTCTTGCTGCTGTTCTTCTCGACGGAGATCATGCTCAACGCCGTCAATATCGGTTTTGCTGCAGTGGCGAAGTTTTACGGTGATCTGACGGGTCAGATGGTGGCATTTTTCATCATCGCCGTCGCAGCGAGTGAAGTCGCGGTCGGATTGGGTCTGCTGGTGCTCTGGTACAAGCGCAACGGTACGATCGATCTCGAATCTATGCAAGAGATGAAAGGATAAACGATGCAGAACTATTTATATATCGCACTCTTTGCACCGCTGGCAGGTTCACTCTTCGCAGCGATTTTCGGTGCCAGACCCAAAAATGTCATCACCGGAATCGTGACATCGCTTCTGCTTTTTGTCTCATGGCTCGCTTCGATGAAGCTGCTGGGCTATGTCGATGAGCATCACATCGTCCATGTCAAGATGATGGACTGGATCGCGGCAGGGAATTTCAATGTCGATTTCGGATTCGTCGCGGATCAGGTATCGGTCATCATGATGGTGACGGTGACGACGGTCTCTACTCTGGTGCATATCTATTCGATCGGATATATGGATCACGACAAAGGCTTCAACCGCTACTTCTCCTATCTCTCGGCGTTCGTCTTTTCGATGATGATACTGGTGATGAGCGACAACTTCCTCGGCCTCTTCATCGGATGGGAAGGTGTGGGTCTCTGCTCATGGCTGCTGATCGGATTCTGGTACTACAAAAAAGATGTCAGCACCAAAGAGAATCCCGCCATTTCACCGGCTTACGCGGCGAACGAGGCGTTCGTGATGAACAGAATCGCGGATCTCGGTATGCTGATCGGTATCTTTATGATCTACTGGAATCTCGGTTCTCTCGACTACGATACGGTATTTGCCAATATCGGTGCACTCGACGGCAGCACGATCACGCTGATCGGTATCTTCCTCTTTATCGGTGCGATGGGCAAATCGGCACAGTTCCCGCTCCATACCTGGCTCGCAAACGCGATGGAGGGCCCCACACCGGTTTCGGCACTGATTCACGCCGCGACGATGGTTACCGCAGGTGTCTATCTGGTCGTCAGAAGTTACGAGATCTACTCTCTGATTCCCGATGTCGGATACTTCATCGCATGTCTGGGTGCATTCGTAGCGATCTTTGCCGCATCGATGGCACTGGTCAACCTCGAGATGAAGCGTATTATCGCCTACTCCACACTTTCGCAGCTGGGGTATATGTTTGTCGCGGCGGGTCTGGGCGCATACTGGATCGCACTCTTTCACCTGATGACGCACGCCTTCTTCAAGTCGGTCCTCTTCCTCGGAGCCGGTAATGTGATGCATGCGATGGACGAAGAGAAGTATATCAACAAGATGGGCGGCCTGAGCAAAGTGATGCCGTGGACGATGGGTATCATGACGATCGCGTCTCTGGCACTTGCGGGTATCTGGCCTTTTGCCGGATTCTTCTCCAAAGACAAGATCCTCGAGACGGCATTTTCCCAGAACCACTACTTCCTCTGGTTCATGCTCTGGATCGGTGCCGGTATGACCGCATACTACAGCTTCCGCCTGATCATGATGGTCTTCTTCGGCGAAGAGCACTACAAAAAAGAGGGCAAGCATCCGCACGAAGCATATCCGTATGTGATCGCCGCAATGATTCCGCTCGCCGTACTGGCTACGGTCGCCGGTTTCTTCGAGCATTCGTTCGTCGAGTTCGTCACGCAGCTGCTGCCTGAGTTCGAGCCGCATGTATCGAGCGGGGCATTTGTCTTCCTGCTGCTCGTGACGCTGGGTATCGCGATCAGCGGTATCACGCTGGCTGTCGTGAAGTTTCGAAACGGCAACTTCGACCACTTCTTCAAAAAGCTGGGTGTATACGATGTGCTGTTCAACCAATACTATATTCCCGATTTCTATCAAAAAGCGATCGTGGAGCCTTATGGCAAACTTTCCGAATTTGCATGGAAAAAGATAGATATGAAAATCGTGGATGCGACAGTCGACTTTATCGCTGCGGTGATATACAAAAGCGGTGATAAAGCCAGAGCGATGCAGACAGGTAATTTGTCTACAAACCTCAAATGGATGGCGTTTGGTTTTGTAATTTTACTGGCTGCAGCACTGCTGTACAGACCGGGTATGTAAGGAGCGGATGAATGAAATCATTACTGACACTATTGATATTTTTCCCAGCGGTCGCTGGTGTATTTGGATTCATGATAGAAAAAAAGGCGATCAGAGCCTACGGTATAGCCGTGACGACGATCGAATTTATTCTCTCATTGCTCTTGTGGATCATGTATGACGGCTCCAATCCCGGCTACCAGTTCGTAGAGAAGTTTCCGATGGTCAGCGACTTCGGGATCAACTACTTTCTCGGAATCGACGGTATCTCGCTCTTTCTGATCATCCTGAGTACCTTCATGACGATGATCGCACTGATCGGTCTGACGATCAAAGAAGATCTGAAAAATCTTGTCGTGACGATACTCTTCCTCGAGATGACGATGGTCGGTGTCTTCGCGGCGCTCGATGTGATACTCTTCTATATCTTCTGGGAGCTCTCTCTGGTACCGATGCTCTATATCATCGGTGCGTGGGGCTCCAATCTCCGCATCTATGCCGCGGTCAAGTTCTTTCTCTATACTTTCGCGGGTTCGCTTCTGATGCTGGTCGGTATCCTCTATATGGCCTATCTGCACCATCAGATGACCGGTGTATGGAGTTTCGCGATTCCTGACTGGCAGGCGCTGCCGATCGATTTCACGACGCAGCTCTGGCTCTTCGCGGCATTCTTCATCGGTTTTGCGATCAAGGTACCGATGGTGCCGTTTCATACCTGGCTGCCGTATGCGCACGGACAGGCACCGACGATCGGTTCGGTCATCCTCGCGGCCGTCCTGCTCAAAATGGGTACCTACGGTTTCGTCAGATTTTCGCTTCCGATGTTTCCCGACGCGTCGGTCTACTTTATCACTCCGGTTGCGATTATCGCTATCATCATGGTCATCTATACCGCGATGGTCGCCTATGCGCAGAAGGATATGAAGCAGGTCATCGCATACAGCTCCATCTCACATATGGGTATCATCGTGATCGGTACATTTGCGATGAACTCCGAGGGTATCACCGGTTCGATCTTTCTGATGCTGAGCCACGGTATCGTCAGCGGGGCGCTCTTTATGCTGGTAGGTGTGATCTACGACAGGACCCATACCAAGATGATGGATCAGTTCGGCGGGTTGGCGAGTGTCATGCCCAAATACGCGACGATCTTCGGCATCATGATGATGGCTTCGGTCGGATTGCCGTTGACGATCGGATTCGTCGGTGAGTTCCTCTCACTGCTCGGATTCTTCAAGATTTCGCCGGCTATGACTGCACTGGCAGGTACCGGTATCATCATCGGTGCGGTCTATATGCTCAGCCTCTACAAAAAATCGTTCTTCGGACCGCTGACCAATCCGAAAAACAAAAATCTGAACGATCTCACCGCGCAGGAGTTGACTGCGCTGGTACCGCTTGTGATCATGGTGGTGTGGCTCGGTGTCTATCCCAAGCCCGTACTCGACCCGATCGACAACAGTGTCAAACATATGATCGGTCAGATGGAACACAAAGCCGTCACTGCAGAGGCCAAAACAACCCTTGCAGAGGCAAATAGCATCAAGGAGGCTAAGTAATGTTAGATCCAATTTCAATAGATTATGCGGCACTGAACCTGGCATCGTTGATACCGATGATCATCATCATCGTCGGTGGATTAGCCATCCTTGTCATCGACCTGATCAAAGACGATCTCTCCAAGAGCTTCTATGTCATGATCAGTGAGCTCTTTATCCTGCTGGCACTCGGTGCGGCGTTCGGATACAGCGGTGCGGATCGTGGATTTTTCGATGCACTGCTGATCGACGGTATCGCCAAACTGGGTGAGGGCGTGATTCTGATCGCCTCTGCGCTCTTTATCCCACTGGCGCTGACATCGAAGCGATTTCACGAATTCTCCTATCCGGAGTTTTTCGCGCTCTTTCTCTTCATGATCGCCGGTTTTGTCTTTATGGTGACGAGTGACAACCTGATTCTGATCTTCGTCGGTCTGGAGACGGCGAGTCTGGCGCTCTACACGCTGATCGCGATGCACAACCGCGAGAAGAGTTTTGAAGCTGCGATCAAGTACTTTACGATGGGTGCGCTGGCGGCAGGCTTCTTTGTCTTCGCGATGCTGATTCTCTATGCGATCACCGGCAGTGTCGAAATTCACAAGATCAAAGAGGTCTTGATAGCCAGAGATTTCCAGCCGATCGCAGGCGTGCTGGCGGCGGTGGTCTTCATGATCGCATCGCTCGGTTTCAAACTCTCGATGGTACCGTTTCAGACATGGGTACCCGATGTCTACGAGGGTGCAAGTGCTGCGCTGGCAGGCTATATGTCGATCGTGCCGAAGATCGCCGGCTTCGTGGTGGCGATGCGTCTTTTCGAGGTATTCGTGCATGCCGATATCGTCTGGGTGCAGCAGATACTCTGGATTGTAGCGGTCGTCACGATGACGGCGACGAATATCATGGCGCTGGTACAGGAGAGTGTCAAGCGTATGCTGGCCTACAGCTCGATCAGCCACGCCGGTTTTGCGATGTCTGCGATCCTGATCGGTTCGACGCAATCCAACAGTGCACTCTTCCTCTACTGGATACTCTTTACCTTCACCAACCTCGGTGCCTTTACGATGCTGTGGGTATCGAGACACAAAAAGAAGGGATACTGGCACAGCCGATACGATCATCCGTACGAGAAGTTCGCCGGTATGGTCAAGATCATGCCCGTCAATGCGACGATCATGGCGATGTTCATGCTCTCGCTGGCAGGTGTGCCGCCTTTTTCACTCTTCTGGGGTAAAGTCTATCTGATGAGTTCGGCAATCAACTCCGGCTTTATATGGCTGGCGATCTTCATGGCGCTCAACAGTGCGATTTCGGTCTACTACTATCTGAAACTGGTCGTCTACATGTTCCTCAGAGAGCCTGCCAAAGCGGATAGTACGATCTATATGAAAAACGCTTCGACGCCGCTGAAGACGATTATCGGCTTCGCTGCGTTCATGACACTGGCGGCTACACTGCTGGTCAGCCCGCTGCTCGAACTGATTACCAACTATGTCAAAGCGAGCGGTTTCTGATACCTGCACGATTGAGAAGGGGCTTATCCCTTCTTAATTATCTTCATATGCTATAATATTTCGATGAAATATATAGTATATTTAATTTTTTTCAATCTTTATCTGCATGCAGCACAACTGATACTCAATCGCTATGAGGAGAAAACCCAGAGTGTGGATATCTATCATGTCGTCGACAAAGATCCGATAGATTGCCGTGTCTCGTACGGTGAGGGATTCGAAAAGGTAATCACATGTCGTTTTCAAAAAACGATCGATATCGCCAAAAAGATCCGTGACGACAGCTATTTCAAAATCGTCTTGCATGCAAACAGCATCACCTTCTATGCCAAGCGGTATGCCAAACTGCTTCCGATCGATATCCGTCTGAAAGAGAAGACGAGAGTGGAGCCGCAAAAGCGTTACCGACACTGGACCATCATAGGCAGTCGGACAAAACCCGAAATCCTGCAGAAGAGCGTACGAAAAGCGTTCAATTTCCCCGTCGATTTCCAGAAAAAGCCCCCTCCCTATGTCGGTGCACTCGATCTCAACGGTGAACCGATCGCACAAAAAAAGGGAGCGATCTATCTGGCGAAGATCAAAAAACTCTATCGACAGCGCAAATACCGGAATATCGTGAAACTGGCGGACCGATATGCAGACGAAATCCACGATACGTTTCACGGGGATATAGAGCTCTACAGACTGCGCGCACTCTCAGAACTGGCGAAGCAGCGGAGAGAGGGGTATGAGACGCTGCTCGAGAAGGCAAAAGAGTGGGTGGAAGCCTATCCCTCCAACGCGCATATACCTGAAGTCTATACCTATATCGTCCAGAGTTATCTGGGCAAAGGGAGACTCAAGGAGGGTGAAAAGTACCTCAATCTGCTCGAGAGCGGATTTCCGAAGAACGAGTATACCTACCGTGCGCAGATTATCTATGCCGATACGATCTACAGATCGAAAAAGAGACGCACCGAAGCCCTCAAAATCTACAAAAAGGTGCTGTACGATACGAAAAATCTCGATACCGCGTCACTCGTAGCGCTGCGCATAGCGAATGCCTACCTCGACAGAGACGAACCCACCAAAGCGCAGGAGATTTTCGCCAAGGTACTTAAAAGCAATCCGCAATTCATACAGCGCCATACCCGGGAGAGCTTCGCACTGGCGAAGCGGTTCGGGAAATATGAGAAGTACGACATCGCCCTCGATATACTCGATCAGCTGCAAGCTACAGGAGACAAAGATATCGCCGAGGAGATGCAAAAGCTCGAAGGATTCTGGGAAGAGAAGCGCGGAGAGACCGAAAAAGCGATCGCCGCATACAATGCCTATCTGAAAAAATATAAAGAGGGCAGATACAGAGAATTCGTCAAAAAACATCTCGATCTGCTGATGATGATGCAGACAGAACAGAACCAGACCAAAAAGATGCAGCTGCTGGATCAGATCCTGCAAAAATACAGGGACAAAGATATTCAGCGAAAAGCACTGCTGGAGAAGGTCAAACTGCTCTACAGTCAGAAGAAATATCGCGAGATTCTCGATATGGCCGACAGACTCAGGCAGCTGAAACTGCAGAAGTGGATCGGGAAAAGTGCCCGCATGCTGACGATCGAAGCGCTGGAAAAAGAGCAGTGTGAACGCGCCGTGACGACGATGGCAGAGTACAATGTGACCGTAGAGACGAAGTACGACGCGTCACTGCTGCAATGCTATGAAAAGACGGGAAAATACAGTGCAGCGGAAGCACTTGCAGAGAAACATATCGGGACGGAGGATCTGCATGAGAAGCTGCAGTGGCTCTATCTGGCTGCAAAACTCTACAAAAAGATGGATCTGAACAAAAAGGTCATACTGGTAGCGACCGATGCGCTCAAACTGGCGAAACAGCTGCATGAAAAAAGATATGACGATCTGCTCTACGATATCGCCGAAGCCTACTACAATCTCAGAGAGTACGACGACCTGATGCTCGACACGGTCAAAAAGATCGAAGAGAGATTCCCGGACGATATCCGAAATATCGACCTCTTCATGAAGGTCGTAAGATATGCGCAGAAGCGCAAAGATCTGATGCTCGAGATCAACTACGCCAAAAAGGTGATCGATCTGAAACGAAAATATAAGGTACATGCCTATTCGCCGCGTATCGAGATCGAGTATGCGCATGCGCTGCAGCGGGCGGGCAAGTATGACAAGGCGCTCTCGGTCGTGCTCGATCTGCTGACGAAGAAGCTGACCGACACGCAGAAGGCGGAGGTGCTCTATCTGGCGGGAGAGCTGAGCCTGCAGATGCACAAAACCAAAGAGGCGAAAGCCTTTTACCTCAAGTGCGGTGAAATCGTCAAAGAGAGCAGCTGGCAGAAGCTCTGTGCAGAGCATCTGGAGATACTGAGCGAATAAGGGTTTATTAACTAATTTGGGTATAATCAGAGACAAAAATTTTAGTTAGGAAAAAGTATGGAAAAAGCAAAGTATATCTGGATGGATGGCCAGCTCGTCGACTGGGACGAGGCCAGAGTGCATGTACTTACGCATACGCTGCATTACGGTAACGGTGCGATCGAGGGGACCAAAGCCTACAAGACTGCAGACGGAAGATGCGCGATCTTCAAACTCGAGGAGCACACCAGACGGCTGCTCAACTCTTCGAAAATGACGCTGATGGATGTACCCTTTTCACTCGAAGCGCTGATGGAGGCGCAGGTGAAGCTGCTGCAGGCGAACGAACTCTTCGAGGGTGCCTATATCAGACCGCTCGTCTATCTGGGATACGGCGTCATGGGGCTCTATCACAAGGAGGCACCGGTACAGGTCAGCATCGCAGCATGGGAGTGGGGCGCCTATCTGGGCGAAGAGGGCCTCAAAAAGGGGATTCGGCTCAAGATCGCTTCGATGACACGCACGCCCAACACCTCCGGTATGGGCAAAGCCAAAGCGGTCGCCAACTATCTCAACTCACAGATGGCGAAATATGAAGCGGTAGAAGCGGGATACGACGAGGCGCTGCTGCGTGACGATCAGGGCTATATCGCCGAAGCGAGCGGCGCATGCTTCTTTATGGTGCGCGACGGCAAGCTGATCACGCCGCCAAGCGACAATGCACTGGAGTCTATCACCCAGCAGACCGTCATCGATCTGGCGGGGGATATGGGTATCGAAGTGATCAGACGCCGCATCACCCGAGAAGAGATCTATATCGCGGATGAAGCCTTCCTGACGGGCACCGCAGCGGAGGTGACGCCGATTCGGGAGGTCGATGCGCGCACGATCGGAGCGGGCTGCCGGGGCGAGATGACCGAGAGACTGCAGAGAGCCTATTTCGATGTCGTCGCCGGCAAAAACGAAAAATACAACAAACATTTGACATATATCAACTAAAGGAAAATTATGCCAGCAGATTTAAACGACTACTTCAACAAGAAGGGCGGCGGTGACAAAAAGAGCCCGGGAGGCTCGGGGCCGAAAAAGTCCGGGCCCCCCGATTTTCTGAAAGATTTCAGCAAAAAGACGGGACTGCTCTATCTCCTGATGGCGCTGGTGGTGCTCTTCGTCATCGCCAAGCCGTTCGTGGTGATCGAATCGGGTGAGGTCGGTATCAAAGCGACAGCCGGTAAATTCGAGCCGGATCCCCTCGGGCCGGGCTTTCATGTCTTTTTGCCCTTTATACAGACGGTCAAAATCGTCGATACCAAAGTCAGAAGCATCAACTATACGACAAAGCCCTCCGACAATATCGCTTTCGGCCGTGAATCGGGCGTACGCAACGCCTCACCGATCACGGCACTCGACAAGCGCGGGCTTCTGATCTCGATCGATATCACGGTGCAGTACAGACTACGACCCGAGACGGCGCCGCAGACGATCGCTACCTACGGCTTTTCGTGGGAAGAGAAGATCATCAACCCGATCGTACGCGATGTAGTCCGCAGCGTGATCGGACAGTACAAAGCCGAAGAGCTTCCCGTCAAGAGAAACGAGATCGCGACACAGATCCGTCAGGGTATCGAAGAGCAGATCGAAAAGAAAAAGGGGCAGCCGGTGGAGCTGGCGACGGTCAACCTACGTGAGATTATCCTGCCGCCGAAAATCGTAGAGCAGATCGAGCGCGTACAGATTGCCAAGCAGGAAGCGGATCGCGTCAAGCTCGAAGTGGAGCGCGCCAAGCAGGAAGCGGAGAAAAAAGCGGCACTCGCACAGGGTGATGCAGATGCCAAAAAGATCCGTGCGCAGGGTTCAGCCGATGCGATCAAGATCGAAGCGGATGCCAAAGCGTATGAAAATATCAAGATCGGCAAGAGTCTGACACCCGAGATGCTCCGTCTGAAGCAGATCGAAGTACAGGGGCAGTTCAACGAAGCGCTGCGTGTCAACAAAGACTCCAAAATATTCCTGACGCCCGGCGGATCGGTACCCAATATCTGGATCGATTCCAAGGATAAGCAGAAGACGACGGCAGCCAACCGATAGATGCGATCGATAGCCGACAGAGTAGACTGGGAGAAGAGCGATCTGATTCCGGTCATCGCACAGGATTACGAGAGCGGTGAAGTGTTGATGCTGGCCTACATGAACCGCGAGGCACTGGAGCTGACGCTGCAGAGCGGTCTGGCGCACTACTTCTCCAGAAGCAAGCAGCGCATCTGGCAAAAGGGCGAAAGCAGCGGCAATATCCAGAAGGTCAAAGAGGCCTATATCGATTGTGACAACGACACCCTGCTGCTCAAAATAGAGCAGGTCGGCGGTGCGGCATGCCACACCGGCAGGAAGTCATGCTTCTTTACGCGGCTTGACAGCGGGGAGATCGTCTCGCAGCCCGATGCGACGGCGACGGCTCACTACGGTATCATCGACAAAGTCTATCATGTCGTTCAAGAGCGCAAATCGGCCGACCCCTCGAGCTCCTATGTCGCCTCGCTCCTGCACAAAGGGGAGAACAGCTACCTGAAAAAGGTGGTCGAGGAGGCGGGCGAGTTCTGTTTCGCCGTCAAAGATGACGACGAGGGAGAGATTGTCTACGAAGCGGCCGACCTGGCATTTCATGTGCTTGTAGCTTTGGGAGCGAAAAATATCGATCCCGATCGTATCAAGCAGGAGTTGGCGCGAAGATTCGGCTTGAGCGGCATCGAAGAGAAAAAGATGAGAAAGAGCCATGAATCTAACACCCCTCAAAGAGAGGATTCTTGATTATGTCCACCATCTGACGGCATATGACTATATCGCATATGGCTGGCTGGCAGCGGTGCTGGTCGGCTTGCTGCTGCTCTCCATCGCCCTCATCGGCAAAAAGACCGGACTCTCTCTTCTGCTGATTCTCTTCGTACTGCTTGGCATGATGGCCGGGCCTTTCGGGATCAAATACGGCCTCGATCATACCGTGCGCAAAGTGGTGCTCACGGATACCAACACCACACAGCTCACCTTCGCCAAAAACCTGATCGTCGTCGGAGAGATCGCCAACCGCGGCAAAGTCGATATGCAGGGGTGTCGGGTCTTCGTCAATATCGTCAGAAAAGATCCCAACCGATACAAACAGCTGCTCTGGATGCTCAAACCGCTGCGTCGCAAGAGCATGCATATACAGAGACCTTTAAAGAGAGGGAGTGATATGGATTACCGAGTCGTCTTCGACCATTTCGCGATGCAGGAAGGTACCTACATCGTCAGACAGAGCGTGGAGTGTTACTGATGCTGCATATGACACTGATACACTGGATGGTCGTCCTCTTTTTTATCGTGCTCTTTTTGGTGCTGGCACTGCTGTCGCTGCGCGAAAAGAGCACCAAAAACATGCTGATCATGGTCTTTTCCTCGCTGCTGCTGACGATCGCCGCTGCGGTCATATCGCTGATCGTGCTGGACAAATACACCAAAAAAGGAAAAATCCTCACCTATCAGACGCAGCGGGATCTGGCGCATGAGAGCGTCATCGTGCGGGGCGTGATGCAAAATGCGGGCAGTTACGAGATCGGGTACTGTACGCTGGAGGTACGCGTATCGAGAAATCCGCGCGGCGGCAGGGTCTCCTCCTATTTCACGCCGACCAAAGGGCTCGATTTTCTGACCAACAAACGCGGTCAGAAGAGCAGTGTCACCCAGGAGGAGGAGATCGTGCAGAATCTGAAACCGGGAGAGAAGAAGAAGTTTTTCATGAGCGTGCGTTTCCCGACCTATTTCGAAGATCCGAAATACTTTCTGAAACTGCATTGTCATTGAACCCTCTGAATACTCTATCTCATCTCAAACGGCTTCACGGTGGGGCCCCGGAATTTCTTCGAAATTCCGACCCTTCCGCTGCAGAGGTTGTTCGATGAAACAGAGTATTAAGAG
>CAYLLC010000022.1:0-21792 GCA_964384355.1 uncultured Sulfurospirillum sp.
GAAGTTACTTTCGTTGCCACTTTATCCGTGATTTGGGATAGAAGAAGAGATGGCCGTTGTCATCGGTGAGATAGAGGTCGCCGTGCGGACCGAAGGCGATCCCCTCCTGTGCGAATTTCGGGAGCTTGAGCTTGCGGTCGATGCGTCTGTCATGCAGGTTGTAGCGATAGAGCTTGTCGTTGGTGTCACTGACCATGTAGAGGAACCCCGCATGCCACTCCAGCCCTGCGATATCTTTCTTTCGGGGATCGATGATGCCGATGATGGGTGCTTTGTCGGATTTGAGATCCCGGACAAGGACGATGACGGAGGGATCGGGATGCGGATATTTGTGGTGCGACTGGTTGCTGAGGTAGACGATGCCCCGGTCGTCGATCGTGATCCCTTCGAGCCCCTGTTCTTTATCTTTGACGAGCAGTTTTTCGCCGCGGTATTTTCGGGCGACATTGATCTTTTTGGTAGGATTGAGCGTCTTTTTGTTGATGACGAGGATATTGTCTTTGCCCTCGACGGCTGCGAGGAGACGGTCGTGTCGGCTGTCGCATGCGATCCCTTCGAGGTCATATTTGCCGATCTTCTTTTTGCGCAGGATTTTGCCTGACGGCGAGAGCTGGTAGATGACGCCGCTGTCTCTGACGACATAGAGCGAATCGTCGGTCGCATCGTAGCAGATGCCGGAGGCTTCGGGAATATTGGCGATGACTCTGATCCCGGTGCGCTCGGCACCGCAGCCTGCCAGCAGCACGAGCGCGAGGATCGCGATGTATCGCATCACCATAACCGCTCCTGTTTCAGAAAGTCGCGCACGGCGGTGTCGAGCATCTCGTAGACCTTTTCGAATCCGCTGAAGCCGTCGAAAAAGTAGGGATCGGGCACATCCGCACCGCCGTATCCCCCGTAATCGCCGATCAGGCGCACATCGCGGTAGCCGAGGCTTTCGAGGTCTTTTCTGTTCTGGGCATCCATCGCGACGATATATTCGAAAGTTTCGGGGTCATGACGGTGGAGGGTGCGTGCGCGCAATCCGCTGATATCGAGACCGTTCTGTGCCGCGATTTTGATCGCGTTGGGGCAGGGCGGTTCACCGACATGCCACTCGGAGGTACCGGCGGAGTCGATGTAGAGGTCGAGATCATGCGCTCTGGCGATGCGGTTGGCGATGCCGTCGGCCAGCGGTGAGCGGCAGATATTGCCCAGACAGACGAAGAGAATCGATTTCATAACTTCCCTTGTGCTTTTTGTGTTATAATAGTAAAAAATAGTTATAAAAGTGCTATATATGAAAGAAAAAGTTTCGCAAATCGTGGGTGAGAAGGTCGACACATGCAGGCTGATCACCCAGAGCAGTTCGACGGCCATCTACAACTGTGACAACCGCTACATCGCCAAAGTCGCGACCGATCCGTGGCTCGTGGAGAGTGAAGAGTTGATGTACGACTATCTGCGGGAGAATTCGACCCTGCCGATTCCGAGGGTATACGGTCGTACGGAGGATGTGCTCGTGACCGAATATATCGTCAACGACCAGATCGGCAAACAGGAGGCGGAGCAGGATGCGGCGCTCCATCTGGCCAATCTGCACAGAATCTCGTGGGAGCATGGATTCGGCTTTCTCGAAGATACGGTGATCGGCCCCTACCGGCAGCACAACCGCGCCTACGATTCGTGGATCGAATTCTTTCGCAGGGAGCGGCTGCTCGATTTCGCCAACAAAGCCTTCGCCGAGGAGCAGCTGCCCGAGGAGACCTACATGCGGCTCATCGCCTTTTGTGAAGTGCTGGAGTGCTATCTGACCGAGCCGAAGCACTCCTCTCTGCTGCACGGCGATGTCTGGAGCGGCAATGTCCTGATCCACCGCGGCGAAGTGGCTGCCTTCATCGATCCGGCGCTCTACTACGGGCATCATGAAGTCGATCTCGCTTTTGTCATGATGTTCGATACCTTTTCGGATCGCTTCTTCGAGCGCTACCATACGCTCTTCCCGATCGAGGAGGATTTCGTGGAGGTACGCGCCGACATCTACAACCTCTACCCCTATCTGGTCCATCTGCGCGCCTTTGGAGAGGGGTATCTCCCCTATATCGAAAAGACACTGGCCAAGTATGGGTATTGATAGTTATTGAGCATGGATATCGCGCATCTTGAGACACCCTTCTACCTGATGGAGGAGGCGAAGCTGGAGCGGAACCTGCAGCTGCTTGCGCGTGTGCAGCGCGAGAGCGGGGCCAGAATCCTGCTCGCCCTCAAAGGATTCGCTTTCAGCGGCGGGATGGAGATGGTCGGCCGCTATCTGCAGGGGTGCTGCGCCAGCGGTCTGCACGAAGCGCGCTACGGCGCCGAGAGAATCGGGGGCGAAGTCCATACCTACGCACCCGCTTTCAAAGCGGAAGAGATCGACGAGATCATCGATCTGAGCCACCATCTGGTCTTCAACTCTTTCGCACAGTGGAAACGATTTCGCGACAGAGCCGTCGGACGCGTCTCATGCGGTCTGCGGATCAATCCGGAGTGCTCCGCTGCGCCGACGGAGAGCTACAATCCCTGCGCACCCTTCAGCCGTCTCGGTATCACGCATGCGCAGTTCGAAGCGGCCCTGTCGCAGGATTCGTCGCTGTTGGAGGGGATCGAGGGGCTGCACTTTCATGCGCTCTGCGAAGAGGGTGCGGATGCACTGGCACAGGTGCTGGAGGCGTTCGAAGCGAAGTTCGGGCGCTATATCTCCCGCATGCGCTGGATCAACTTCGGGGGCGGCCACCATATCACCAAAAGAGGATACGACCTGCAGAAGCTGATCGATCTGATCCGCGATTTCAGAGCGCGATACGGCGTGGAGGTCTATCTGGAGCCGGGCGAGGCGGTGGGCTGGGAGACGGGGGTACTGGTCGCTTCGGTGCTCGACATCGTGCACAACGGCATCGACATCGCGATCCTCGACACCTCCGCCGAAGCGCACATGCCCGATACGATCCTGATGCCCTACCGTGCCGAAGTGCGTGGTGCGGCACCCGCTGGAGAGAAACCCTACACCTACCGTCTGACGGGCAACACCTGTCTGGCGGGGGATGTGATGGGAGACTACGCGTTCGACAGACCGCTGAGAGTAGGGGACAGGATCATCTTCGAAGATCAGATCCACTACACGATCGTCAAGAACACCACCTTCAACGGTATCAAGCTCCCCGATCTGGTACTGCTGAAAAGAGACGGCACGACCGAGGTGGTCAGACGCTTCGGCTACGCCGAATATGCCCGGCGCAACTGACCGCAGAGAGGGTTACCGCTTCTTCCGTGCGGGGGCGTCGGTGACGCAGCGCACATAATATTGGCGGCTTCTGGGGTAGGATTCGATCGCGCCGTAGCTGAACGATACGACCCATCCGTTTCGGGGGTTGGCGGCGTCGGCGGTGCTGCTCCAGAAACGCTCCTCGGCACGCATATCGAATCCGCTCCTGAGCGCCGGTCTGTAACGCTTGAAATCGATAATGGTCGCCAGCTCTTTGATCGTCGGCAGACGCCACCGGTCGAAGCCGTCGAGTTTGAGCCGTCGGCAATAGTTCTCCGCCTCGGGCTGGCTCAGCTCGGTGGGGATCGCATGGTTGTCCTGCCAGACGAGCCCGCTCTTTTCGTCCAGTTTGGAGCTGGCTGCAAAGAGCAGGGCAGGGAGCAGGGTGATTAGCGGCAGATAGCGTCTCATCTGGTCTCCTTCGCGTTGTGTGGTATCGTTTTGACGCAGCGGACGGCGTGGTTGGTGGTCTTGTAGCTGTAGTAGGTCTCTCCGGTGCGAAAATCGATCGTCCAGGCACGCGACTTGTTGGCTGCGAACGGCGTCGAAGTCCAGTAGGTGCCGTCGTTCATGAAGGTAAACGCAGGGGCGATCGTCGGGACTCTGGCATAGTCGGTGATCGAAAAGAGCTCGCGGAAGGTCGGCAGTCTCCAGTGGGTCAGGCCTTTGAGATCGAGCGATTCGCAGTAGGCGACGGCATCGTCGTAATCTTCCGAGCTCTTCTCGGAGGAGAAGTCGTCTTGCCAGTAGAGGCCGTGGGCTTCGTCTATGACGATGGAGCCGTTGATCTTCTCATAGGCATGCAGGAGGGTGATCGGCAGGGAGAGCGCGAACAGAATCGAGAGATATTTTTGCATGGGTGCCCTTTTGAATTATTATCTTTGATTATAACACAAAAGGGCTTGGAAAGGTTACATTTTGTATTTGGCTTCGATGCCCATCAGGCGCAGTCCCGTGCGGATCGTCACCGCCACCATCGCCGAGAGTTTGAGGTATTTCTCCTCATTTTCGGTGCCGACGATTTTATGCTTGTTGTAGAACTGGTGATAGAAGGCTGCGAGTGATTTGAGATACTCCGTCAGCTTCTGCAGCTGTCTCGACTCGAAAGCATCTTCGAGCACTTCCGGCAGCAGCAGTGCACTGAAGAGAAGATTCTGTGCATCTTCGTCGAGATCTCTGAGCTCGGTCCGTACGACCTGATGCGGATCTTTGCCCGCCTTTTCAAAGACCTGGTTGATCCGCGCATGCGCATACTGGATGTAGTAGATCGGGTTGGAGCTGTCTTCGGTCTTGAGCATGTCGACATCGAATTCGAGATGGGTGTCGCTCTTTTTGGTCAGAAAGATGAAGCGCAGCGCCTCGGCTCCGACCTCTTCGACGACATCGCTCATCAGGATGAAGTTGCCCGCGCGTTTGCTCATCTTGTAGGGCTCTCCGCCTTTGAGGAGTGCGACCATCTGGGAGAGAATCACCTCGAGTCTGTCGCTGTCGTATCCGAGAAATTCGATCGCCGCTTTGACACGGGCGATATAGCCGTGGTGATCGGCACCCCAGATATTGATATAGTGGTCGTACCCGCGCTCGAATTTTTCGTTGTGGTAGATGATATCGCCTGCCAGATAGGTCGGGCGTCCATCCTCTCTGACAATGACGCGATCCTTCTCATCCCCTTTGAGGGAGGAGCGCAGCCACACTTTGCCGTCCTCTTCGTAGACGGCTTCGGGGTTTTGCTGCAGTTTGGCGAAGGTCTCGTCCCACTTCTCGAAGAGCGCCTTTTCGCTGACGAATGTGTCGAAGCGGATGTTGGCGTCCGCGAGATTGCGGCGGATCAGCTCCAGCATCTTCTCCTTGCCCCAGTCGCTGAGCAGTTCGATACTCTTCTCATCGTCGAATATTTCGCTGCCGAACTGCGCTTTCGCCTCGGCTGCGAGATCGTGGATATATTCGCCGCGATAGAACTCTTCGGGCCACTCGACCGGTTGATCGCTGTATCTCTCCCGTCCGGCCAGATAGATCGAAAGCCCCAGCAGTCGGATCTGGTTGCCGGCATCGTTGACATAGTATTCCGCGGTGATGTCGTATCCGAGGTGTTTGCCGATCTTGTAGAGCGTATCGCCGAATACCGCGCCTCTGGCATGTCCGATATGGAGCGGTCCGGTCGGATTGGCGCTGACATACTCCAGCAGGATCGTGCCCGATTTGTCGCCTCTGGCGAAATTGGCTTCGTCGAGGATCGCTTCGGTCGCTTTCTGGTCGAGGAAGGCATCGCTCAGTTTGAAGTTGAGATACCCTTTGAGGGCGTCGACTCTGGAGAATATCTTTTCATCGGCGAACTTCTCCGCAAGCTCCTGTGCGATGAGCATCGGCGATTTGCGGTGTATTTTGGCGAGAGAGAAGGCTGCAGGCGTCGCATAGTGGCCAAAAGCGGTATCTTTGGGCTTTTCGAGGGCGAAGTCACCCTCGAGATGTTTTTGCAGCGTATTGAGGACACTTTTTTTCAAGTAGTCTGTTCCTTTACGCTTTGGTTGAAGTCGTCGTTTCTGTCTGGCTCTCTTTGGCTGCCGCTTCTTTACCTTCGATCTTTTCGTTTTGTGCTACGGAGACCTCTTCATCGTCCTCTTTGACGGCTTTTTTGAAGTTCTTGATTCCGCTGCCGAGACCTTTTGCGAGTTCGGGGATCTTCTTACCTCCGAAGAGCAGCAGTACGATTCCGGCGATTACCAGAAGTTCCATTCCACTAGGCATTCCCATAATAATTCCTTCTTATAGTATATTGTGTTTCAGACACGTATTTGCATGTGTTGGTGCGAGGTGGTATTATAGCACATCTTGTTAAATCTTCTGCCAGTTTCGGATAAATGCTCCGATTTCCTGCCGTGAAGGTTTCAATCTGGCGGCATGGATGATGCAGTGCAGCTGTGCCAGTGCGGTCTCGAAGTCGTCGTTGACGAGGAGATACTCATATTCGTCCATGCGCTCCATCTCCGTCAGCGCGTTTTCGAGTCTGGTGGCGATCACCGCCTCTGAATCGGTGCCGCGGTGCTCGAGGCGTCTCTGCAGCTCCGCTTTGGTCGGGGTGGTCAGAAAGACGGAGGTGAGAATACGGGGGAACTTCTCCCTGACGATGGCATGCCCCTGGACATCGATATCGAGGATGACCAGTTTGCCCGCTTCGATGGCGCGGTAGATCGGCTTGAGCGAAGTACCGTAGTAGTTGCCGTGCACTTCGGCCCATTCGAGAAAAGCCCCTTCTTCGATTTCGCGCTCGAACTGCGCTTTGGAGATGTAGTGGTAGTTGACACCTTCCCGCTCCCCTTCGCGTATCTCTCTGGTCGTGGTCGAGATCGAGAAGTAGATATCCGCTTCCTGTTTGAGGATTTCGGAGATGAGGGAACTCTTCCCGCAGCCGCTGGGTCCTGAGATGACGACGATTTTGCCGGACATCAGGCCTCTTTCTCTTTTTTCGTGAAGTCGAGCTTGATCGTGATCTCCATATCCTGCAGGGCTTCCTGAATCATCTCCGGCGTGATCGCTTTGGCGACGGCATCGCGGATCCACTTTTCGACATCGTTGGATTCGACCATCGTCTCTTCGCCCTGGCTGACGATCTCCTCCTCCACGATCTCTTCGACGGCATGCGGCTCCTGCGGCTGCATCCGGGCTGCCGCTTCGGGATCGAGGGCTTGCATGACCTCATGCTCGTTGAGGGTATCGAATTCACTGGCCAGATTTTCGACGCTGAGGCTCTCTTCGAGATAGTCGCTCTCATGCTCGATATCTTCGGCCCCTTCGAGATGGTCGAGCTCGGAGCCATGCGTCTCCGTCTCTCTCTCTTCCTGTGATGTCGTCGCAGCAACGGTCGTGGCTGCCGCCGCTGCCGCCACACCGGCTGCCAGAGCCGCTGCGTCACCGACGGAAGGGGCCTCTTCCTCTTGCTCCTCCTTCTGCTCCTGCGCTGCCGCTTCGATCTCATGCAGCGGTGCGGGAGCGGGCGCTTCGGGACTCTCCTCTACGAACTGCTCCGCGACACCGGTCGACATCACCGCACTGGAGTCGAGAGAGAGATCGACATGCTCCATCTCTTCGTCGAGCGCTTCGAGCTCCTTGAGTGCATCTTCGGTTTTGTCGAGATCCTTGAGCGCGGTCTCCTCCTGCGGCTGCGGGGTTTCGGTGCTCTCTTCGGGTTGTGGCGCTTCTGCCGTCTCGTCACTGCCTCTCTCCCCGAGATCGAGATCGCCCAGATCGAGTTCGTCGAGATCCTCTATCTCGTCCAGTTCGCCGAGCGCTTCGAGCTCCTCGTCGAGATCTTCGCCGATCTCTTCGGGGAGCGGCTCTTCGAGCAGCGCTTCCGCATCCGGCATCGTCTCATCCTGCGGCGTTTCTTCGATATCGAGCGATAGCGTCTCCTCTTCGAGATTGACCTCTTCGGAGATGACCGTATGCTCCTGCGGCGCTTCCGCTATCTGTGTCGCGAGGCTCTCTCTGGTGCTCTCTTCGATCATCGTCACGAAATCGGAGGGGAGGAACGGCTTGTCCAGATGGATATCGAATTCGGGCGGCACCTCCTCCTGCTTGACGCCGATATATCCCAGCTTGCCGAATGTCGCACGCGACTTGAGCGTCTCGACCAGCTCGGGCGAATATTTGTCGCTGTCGACGAGGATGATATCGTAGTGCTCTCTGGAGGGTTCGGGTTCGGTCTTCTCTTCGAGCAGATAGCCGTGCTTTTCTGAGCTTAATTGTAACAGCCTGGAGACGATTTTGTTGTCGTTGACGAGAAATATTGATGCCATGTGCAGCTCCGATCTTGAGATATGTTATGATAATTGGATGTTAAAGCCAGATACCCTGATACAGACTATGGTGATCTTAGCGCTCCTGACGCTTTCACCCCTGCGACTCGGCGCCGGGTCGCTCTATCTGTTGCCTCAGCAGAGTGATGCAGCGCTCTCTGAGATACTCAAAAGCATAGATCATTCCAAAAAATCGATAAAAATTACAATATATAATTTTACCCACAAAAAGATAGCAAAGAGATTAAAAGCGGCCGCGAAACGGGGCGTGCACATAGAAATCATCTTCGATGCGAAGAGTGCCTCGGAGCAGAAGCGGCGCAGCATGCTCTACTATCTGGCGAAGTACAGAAATATCTCGGTCTACAGACTCAGGGGCGGCTATATCAAAAGGGCGCATCGCTACGCCATCATGCATCTCAAGGGTGCGCTTTTCGACCGCAAAAAGCTGATCTTCGGATCGGCCAACTGGACCTACTCCGCCTTTGGCAAAAACTACGAAATGCTCTACAGCCTGGAGGATTACGGGATGGCGAAGCAGTTTGAGAAGTACTTCGGGCAGCTGAAGCGTGAGAGCAAGCCTTTTCGCTGATCCGTCCGCTGTCACAGCAGGTGTTTGAGGTATTCGAACGCTTTGAGAAAGTCCGCTTTGAAGAGTCCCATCATCGCACCCAGCACCGCGATCATCACCATGACAGAGAGAAAAATTTTGATCGGAAACCCGACGACCAGCAGGTTGAACTGCGGCATCGTCTTCATCAGCATGCCGAAGATCACATCCGCGAGAATCGAGAGTGCGATGAAGGGAAAGGCGATGATCAGCCCCATCGCAAACATATGGACGACGGCCTGGTTGAGATAGTCCCACAAGTGCGGTGAAGGGTAGAAAGCTCCCAACTCGATATGCGTCACCGTCTGGCTGAGAAAGAGCAGCATGAGGTGGTGGCCGTTGAACGCCAGCAGCACGAGCACGGCCAGCAGTGTCAGGATCTGACCGATGATCGGGGTGTTGGCACCGGTGAGCGGATCGAGGACGGAGGCCATCGAAAAGCCCATGATCATCGAGATCTGGCTGCCGGCGAGCCCGAGTGCGGCAAAGACGAAGTTGAGGATCAGCGCCGCGATGAAGCCGAGCATAAATTCGCTCAGCACCAGCAGCGCGATATTGCCTGTCCCGATCGGAATGTGTGCCAGATGCGCGACGGGGAAGAAGAGAATCGTCAGATAGAATGCGAGCGCCGTCTTGACCGGAACGGGAATCGCCATATGGGAAAAGAAAGGGAAAAAGGCCATGACGCCGCTGATTCTGGAGAAGAGCAGAAAGAAGATGATGGCGTTGTCCTGCGTCAGCAGATCGGCGAGTTGCATATCTCTCCTCTCGTCATAGGATGACGGGCATGAGCCTCTTCTCTTTGAGTCGGTAGACACTGCTGCATTTTGCCGCGATCTTTTCGTCGTGCGTGACGATGAAAAGCCCTCCGGCCCGCTGACGGATATACTCCAGCATCACATCCATCACTTCGTAGGCGGTCTGGCGGTCCAGATTGCCGGTGGGTTCGTCGGCGAAGATGAGTCCGGGCTGCTTGACCAGTACGCGCGCGATCGATACGCGCTGCTGCTGGCCGCCGGAGAGGAGGGCGACGTTCTTGGCCATCGTCTCCTCGATCTTGAGTGCGCGCATCAGCGTGGGATCGATCTTTTTGTCGGAGATCAGCGATGCGATCTCCAGATTCTCCTGTGCGCTGAAGCCTTTGAAGAGATAGTGCGACTGGAAGATGATGCCGATCTCTTTGCGGCGGATCTCGAGCAGTTTCCGGTCATCCTCGGCATAGATATCTTTGCCCCGGTAGAGGACTTTGCCGTGATCGGGAACGAGGAGTGTCGAGAGGATATGCAGGAGGGTCGATTTGCCGCTGCCGCTGATGCCCAGAATCGCGATCGATTCGCCGGGACGGATGGAGATGTCGATATCTTCGAAAAGGGTATAGTCGAATGCATGCGTCAGGCCGTGCGCCTGCAGGAGCGGCTCCGTACGGGAGGAGCGGATGGAGGCATCACTTCGGTTTTGCAGCATGTGATACCTCCTTGTCGTTATCTGTGATCAGCCAAGCTGTGCGGCAACTTCGGCTGCGAAGTCGTCGTCTTTTTTCTCGATACCTTCGCCGAGCTCGTATCGGACGAATTTCGTGATCTCTATCTTACCACCAAGCTCTTTTGATTTCTCTTCGACGATCTGCGAAACGGTCTTTTTGTCGTCGAGTGCATAGAACTGGTCGAGCAGACACATCTGCTGATCGAGGAGGGTGTTGTCGGCGATGAAGCGCTCGATTTTGCCCGGCAGAATTCTGTCCCAGATCTTTTCAGGCTTGCCTTCGGCTTTGAGCTCCTCTTTGATCTGCGCTTCGACCTCTTTCATCACATCGTCGGTCAGTTGCAGTTTGGAGATGAACTGAGGCACATTTTTGAGCGGTTTGCCCAGTCTCTTGAGCTCTTCGTTCTCTTTTTCGATCGATTTGGCGATGCCTTCGGTCTCTTTCTCGACGAACGCTTTGTCGAACTCCTGATAGCTGAGGATCTGCGGTTTGAGCGCGGCGATGTGCATCGCGAGCTGCTTCAGGAACTCCGCCACTTTCTCTTTCTGCTCCGGCTTCTCGAAGCTTGCACTGACGAGGACGCCGATTTTGCCGCCCATGTGGATGTAGCCGTTGACCACTTCGTTCTCACCCGCTTCGATCGTTTCGAAGCGTCTGACGACGAGGTTCTCTCCGATTTTCGCGATATTGGATTTGACATACTCTTCGAAGCTCTCGTCGCCGATTTTCGTCGCGTTCAGCGCTTCGATATCCGCAGGTTTGACGCTGCCGATATGCTCGACGACATTTTTGGCGAAATCCTGGAAGAGGTCGTTTTTGGCGACGAAGTCGGTCTCCGCATTGATCTCCGCCATCGTCGCTTTGGAGAGGTCGTCAGCCAGTTTGATCGCTACGGTACCTTCTGCGGCGACTCTGTCCGTCTTCTTGCCGGCACTGGAGAGGCCTTTTTTCTTCAGCCAGTCGATTGCGCCTTCCATGTCACCGTTCGCTTCGACCAGTGCTTTTTTACAGTCCATCATACCTGCACCGGTTTTCTCTCTCAACTCTTTTACCATTGCTGCAGTAACTGCCATCTTTGTTCTCCTGTCGTTTTATAGTCTGTTTTGTCTGAATAGGGTTGGCAAAAGAGAGATGTTCCTCTCTTTTGCAGATTGTAGTAGTGCTTGATGCGCGTTTATTCGGATTTCTCTTCTTTCTCTTCGGCAGCCGCTTCCGCTTTCGCCTCTTCGATCAGTGCCTCTTTCTCGGCATCGCTGATATCACCGGCACTGCTCTCCTGGCTCGCTGTTTCCTCGCCGGCAGCTTCCTCTTCGGCAGCATCCTGCTCTCTGAGCGCTTTGCCTTCGTTGATCGCTTCAGCCATCTCTTTGCAGAAGAGCTGTACGGAGCGGATCGCATCGTCGTTGCCCGGAATAGGGAAGTCGACGACATCGGGATCACAGTTGGTATCCAGCGGTGCGATGACCGGGATATGGAGGTTGTTCGCCTCTTTGACGGCGATCTTCTCTTTGACCGTATCGATGATGAAGATCATGTCGGGGGCTTTTTTCATATCTCTGATTCCGCCGAGGTAGTTGAGCAGCTTCTGCTTTTTGCGCTGCAGCATCAGCGCCTCTTTTTTGGTCAGCAGATCCATCTGGCCTTCCTCTTCCATCTTCTCGATGATGTCGAGTTTTTTGATAGATTTTTTGATCGTCTGGAAGTTGGTCAGCATACCGCCGAGCCATCTGTGGTTGACATACGGCATACCGCAGTTTTTCGCATGCTCTTCGATTGCGTTGGCAGCCTGTTTTTTGGTACCTACGAAGAGGATGGTCTTGCCCTCTGCCGCTGCATCTCTGACGACATTATAGGTATATCGGAAATATCTCAGTGTCTTTTGCAGATCGATGATGTAGATGTTTTTTCTCTCACCGAAGATATAGGGTTTCATTTTGGGGTTCCATCTTCTGGTCTGGTGACCGAAGTGTACACCGCACTCGAGTAAGTCTTTCATTGTTACCATGACAATGCTCCTTGTGTGATAGTAGATTTGGTTTTGCCTCCACACCCCTTAACAACCGAAGTTGCAACCATGCAAGGATTGATGTGTGTGAAATTAAAAGCGACGCATTCTATAAAAAAGATGTTTAAAATCCGGTTAAACAGATGTAAGTTGTGCGATCGAACAGCCTGTACGAAAGATGCAAAGCATTTGAAACTTTAATTGAACAGGTGATAATATTTAAGTATGAAAATTAAATTATTTATTTATATTTTGTTTTTTGTTCTGCAGCTGCATGCCGATATGCTCAAAGAGAATTTTATCGTCTTCGACCTCAACGGCAGTGAACCTACGGCGGTGGTCGATTTCGAGTCGGATAATCTCGAGAAGTTCATGAAGCTCGACGACAGCGGCAACGGTATCGTCTCGTGGAAAGAGATCCGACACCACAAAGCCGAGATCGAGAAATTCGTCCTCTCACATATCGAAATCCGTACCGACGGCAAACCCTGCAGCATGCAGGTCAGGCGCTTTGAAGTCTATCGCCGTGTGCACCAATCCTATATCAAGCTCTATCTCGCACTCGGCTGCCGGTTGCCCGAATCGGCGATCGATCTGAAGTACAATCTCTTTTTCGATGTCGACAAGGATCAGAAGGCGTTCGTGCGCATCGCCGACCGCAATAGCAGCAAGCCGATGATTCTGAGTGACCGCAAGGTCGAAGTGGTGCTGAAACTGCACAACCGTACCCTCTGGCAGGCATTCGTCGACTTCTGGGTGGAGGGTGTCTGGCATATCTGGATGGGGTACGACCATATCCTCTTTCTGCTCATGCTGCTGCTCCCTTCGGTCTATCTTTTCCGGGGCGATCGGCTCTATCCCCGGGAAGGGTTTCGCAGCGTATTCGTGGAGATACTCAAAATCGTCACGGCATTCAGTGTCGCGCACTCGCTGACGCTCGCGCTCAGTGTCTCGGGAACGGTGACGCTCAATCCGCAATTCGTAGAAGTCGCCATCGCCCTTTCGGTCCTCTTCACCGCGATCAACAACCTCTATCCGATGGTCAAACGGCATGCGTGGGTGATGGCGTTTGGGTTCGGTCTGATTCATGGATTCGGCTTTGCCAATGTGCTGCGGGATCTGCTGGCACACAAGGGGGATTTTGTGGCGATGCTGGTGGGATTCAATCTCGGCGTGGAGACGGGGCAGCTGGCGATCGTGACGCTGCTGCTTCCGCTGCTCTATCTGCTGCGCAAGAGCCGCTTCTATCGTCGCTTCATCCTGCACGGTTTCTCCGCCGTGACGGCGGTGATCGCGCTGCTCTGGGCGATCGAGCGGGCTTTCAATCTCTCGATTCTGCCCTTTTAGTAGGCGGGCTCCCACCAGTTGTTGGTCATGACGAGCTGGCTGAGGAGCGAGATGCTGTCTTCGTAGTAGTTTTCATGCCGCGCTCTGATATAGTCGTAGATCGCATCCAGATACTCCTGCATGCGGGGATCGCTCTTGGCTGCGACACCGAAGGGTGCGATAAAGGCGATCGACGGGTAGTCTCCGATCACCGTGCCGTCGAGTCTGTAGCCCGATTTGATCTGTGCGGGATCTTTGCCCGAGGCGATCCAGACCCAGTAGAGCATCTGCCGGACGATGCGGCGTGAGCGGGGATCGTGGTGCAGCAGTGCATCGGTACCGATGCGCCACGGGTCGCGGCATGCGTTGTAGTAGTAGCTGTCATCTTCGGTCTCCAGAAAGTGGCGTGCAGTGGGGAAGAAGTGCTTTTTCTTGCGGTCGTAGTAGAGAAAATCGGAGATGAGCGATGTGTTGTTCTCTTTGAGGTTTTGTATATCTTCCGCCGCATGCTGGCATGCATCGACGACCTGCAGCCATCGCTTCTCTTTGGTGAAGCGGTAGAAGGTGCGGAAGTGCCCCAGCATGAAGTCGGAGCTTCTGGTGGTGTATTGGTTGTAGCGCTTGCCTTTGGGGTCGACCCAGTCGCCCAGCAGCGGCAGGTGGCTCTGCCTGCCGATGGTGCAGCGCATGATGGCGTCGATGATTTTGCGCGCCTCTTTTCGGTAGTTGATCAGGCCGTCGCTGCCCCACTGCCGGTCCGCCAGCAGGAGTGCGTAGGCGATATCGGCATCGCCGTCGAATGCGCTGTCGCCTTTCCCTTTTTTCTTTTCGGGGACTTCCCAGCTCATCAGATCGTGACAGATACTGCTGGGGTAGAGACGCGAAAAGATATAGAGCCCGTCGAAGATCCGCTTCGCTTCCGGGTCGGCACCGGCGAAGTAGGCGGTGATCAGCATGCCGTACCCCTGTGACTCGGAGGTGGTGCGGGTTTTGTCCTTTTTGTCCATCGCGACGCGGAAGCGTCTGCCCTCCTGCACGAGATAGTGCTTCTTCCAGTGGAGGTAGTATTGCCAGAGGTTTTGGTCGAGCTGGCGCTGGGAGTATCCGGAGGGCGAGATCGCGCCAGGATAGTGCTGATGCGCAGGGAAGGGGTGTTTCGCTTCGGGTTCGGCACCCCATGCCGCCTGCATACCCATCAGAATCGCCATGATATGCAGTATCACGCTTCCGAGCTTCATCGCAGGCCGCTCAGTGTCAGATAGATATCGACTTTTTTGTGTGGCGGAATCGTGTCGAGTCGCACGAAGCCCTCGGTATCGTTGACATAGACTTTGACGCGCTTGTCGTCGACACCGCCTTTGACGATTCGGACACCGGGTGCTTTGAAGAGCTTGATATGCAGATCGTCGACGGGCAGGTCGTTGTCGTTGGTGACGGTGATGACGAGCTGATTGCCGACGAGGCGGCTCTCCTGCTTCAGGTTCTGTCTGAGTGCCACACGCGTGTAGATCTGACGGCCCGAGAGGGGGCGCAGCTCGGGGTGCGCCTGCATATAGTGGAAAAATTTCCGCATGATATTGATGTTGGTACCGTAGGCGAAGAGGTGGGTATGTACGCTCAGGGTATAGATACCGTTGAGGTCGTTGACGAAGTGCGCCTCTTTGATGATCTGATCGACGATCTGCTGCTGTGTCCAGTCGAGATTGACCAGATAGCTGTAGTCATCCGTACCGTGGCGCGGGATATAGAGCAGATTGGGATATTTGGGGTCGAATTTCGGATAGAGAAACTCCTTCGTCGCACCGAGGATATAGACGAAACCGCCCTGATCGAGATACTGTTTCATCAGGTCGTTGAGCTCCTCTCTGGGCGGGCGGAATCCGCGGATCGGTTTGGGTGCATATTTGTCGAGGATCGTTTTGGATCCGAGTGTCTCGTTTTTGATATAGGCGGCGTCTTTGCCGACGATCTGCTTGTGTGAAGTGCTGTGAGAGCCGAATTCGACATAGGGATTTTGGGCGATTTTGTGCATCATCTCCCGGTGTTCGGGCATGTCGGCGAGCGAAGCGACGATAAATGCCGTCACGGGGAAGCGATACTCCTGTGCCAGATCGGCGAAGCGCTGGAAGTTGGTGAACTTGTACTCCGTATCTTCGGAGATGAATACACCCCCTTTGCGGTCGATGAAGGGATAGCACTGTGTCTGCACTTTGGCAGAGAGAAAGTCGATGATCCCTGCCATCAGTTTGGCGAAGGGCCTGCGCTGCTCGCTGTTGTCGTAAAAAGAGTAGGTCGGGAAGGAGACATAGGCCCATCTCCCTTTGCCGTAGTAGCCGTGCCAGCCCATGCCGGACTCTTCGGTTTTGAGGCTCTCTTCCCACTTTTTGGAGACCGGAGGGGCCGTCTGGGAAAAGATCGTCGCGTAGATGTCGGGTTTGTGCATCTTGTCGGAGAGGTAGAAGGGGACTTTGTCGTAGAGCACGACGGTCAGCGATCGCCCGTCGTCGAGATAGCGGCTGAAAGGGGAGAGCATTTTGGTCGTCATGAAGAGTGCACCGTCCCCCTTGAACGCAAGGAATCCGACTCTCGGACTCAGCCTGAGCCCGGTGATCTCATGGACGAATCGGTCGCCGATATAGTCGCCTTTTTGGTCGCTGTATCCGGTGGTGAAGTTGAAAAAGAGGCTGCCGCCGTTTTGCATGAAGGTTTTGAGCCGCGCTTTGGTCTTGTCGCTGAGTGCCGGCGCATCGACCGCCAGCAGAATCGCATCGCCTGAGAGCGAAGCGACTTTGGATTCGGGGATGATCTTCGTGCGGTAGCCCATTTTGTTCAGAAATGCGGCGAAACGCTTCAGTTTGGCGGCGTAGGCTTCGGCAGAGACACCGTTTTTGCCGTAGAGTACGGCGGAGCTGCGCGAACTGAGGATATAGAGTACTTTGTGGGTGGTGACGGGCGGTACGAAGCCGTTGTTTTTGGGCAGCGGATCGTTCTGCTGGATCTTGTACATGATGGCGACCATCAGTGCGAAGAGCACCAGAATCGAGAGGATCAGACGACTGGCATAGTTGTCATGCGGTTTGATATAGGTTGCGTTCATAGCACGATCTCCTTTTCTTCGAAGAAGAGGTATTGTTTTCTGGCGGCGATTTGTGCCTCTTTGGCAGCGGATGTGCTCTCTTTGACCCTGGCGCGTCTGGCTTCACGCATCTTGTAGACGACATAGGCGATGATACCGAAGATCATCGTCATGAGCGTAATGACGACGATCAGATAAGCCATGATAGTTAAAAAGTCTATATTCATCAGATTTTTCCTTTGCGTTCCAGTTTGCCCCAGTTCATTTCGATACCGAAGAACTCCTCCAGCGTCGCCAGCACTTTGGCGATGTTGATGATATTGATAAAAAAGATACGATAATAGATACTGTAGAGTACCAGTTGCATGCGCTCTTTGGTGACGCTGACGCAGTAGATACTGGCAGAGACATCCAGAATGGTGAAGATGATCCACCAGTAGAGCAGCATCACGCCAAATCCCGATACGAGACTGACATAGATGATGAAAATATTTGCCAGTATCGATGCGATCGGCCAGAATATCGCCTCGAACAGCATATACCACAGTACCATACTCATCGAAAAATTGCTGTAAAACGAAAAGAGCTTGCGCTTGTGCTTGAGGATCGACTGCAGGATACCTCTGGTCCAGCGGTAGCGCTGTTTGAGCAGGTCGAGCAGGCTCTCCGGTGCTTCGGTATAGGAGATCGCATCGATCTCGTAGTCGATCCTGTATCCCGCCTCGATCAGGCGCAGCGTCAGATCGCAATCTTCTGCATAGGTATCATC
Source organism: uncultured Sulfurospirillum sp. (assembly GCA_964384355.1). Classification (GTDB taxonomy): domain Bacteria; phylum Campylobacterota; class Campylobacteria; order Campylobacterales; family QNZT01; genus QNZT01. Next base: position 17,346 of record CAYLLC010000022.1, read on the forward strand.
GGTATATTTTCCGATCGCTTTAACCGCCGCTTTGCGAAACATTCCGATAGGGCCGGGGATGATATTGACCAGCTTGAAGTAGGCCTGGCCGTTTCGTACCAGATTGAGTCCCTGTACATATTCGAGTGCCTGCAGTCTGGTCCAGAGGTTGTCGGTGTTGGTGACATAGACCGAGCCGGCGACGGCCGCGATTTTGGGATCTTCGAAGTAGGGGACCATCAGCTCGAGTGCGTCGGGGGAGAGCTTGGAGTCGGCATCGACCGCCAGAAAGAGTTCGCCGCGTGCCTTTTCGATCCCGTAGTTGAGTGCATGCGCTTTGCCCGAGTTGGGTTTGGTGTAGGCTTTGAGCGAGCGGTGGCCGTCGTTGAACTCCATATTTTTGGCGATCAGAAACGTTTCGTCGCTGCTGCCGTCGTCGATGACGAGGATTTCGTATTTGGGATAGGTGAGGTTGATCAGGCTCTCCAGAGAAGCTTTGAGGACCTTCTCTTCGTTGTAGCATGGGACCAGGATGGAGACTAGCGGCAGCTGATCGAGCGGGGGCTGGGTGTGCGGTTTTTTGACATTGCGGTAGAGATTGAGCATCGAGAAGAGCAGCAGGATGAAGTAGCGCGCGATGACGATGAGCGAAAAGAGCAGAATCAGCACCACACCCAGCCGGACATAGATATTTTCGTTGACCGGGAGGTGATTGAGCTGGTAGACACTGAAGACCGAGAGTGTCAGCAGCATGGCAAAGAGGAGGACCATTTTCAGCATGTCGGACCTCAGTGCAGCAGTCTGGCCAGATTTTCCACGCTGTGGTGTTTGACCATGAGTTTGTTGACATGTACGCGATCGGCGATGATCTGCTTCGCGTTTTCGGGCATCAGGTTCAGCAGTACGAAGAGGACGATATCATGTCTGTCATCCATGAAGACAAAATCCTCTCTGCGTATCAGCGAAGCGATATTCTCTTCCCGGATATCCGATTTTCGGACGGTGACGATCGAGAAGAGGATATGCTGCTTCTCCAGCTCCTCGACCCGCTGCAGCAGTTCCCGGATATCGACGATCTGTTTTTTGTCGGCAAACGAGAGGTTGTCGAGTTTGTGGCTGTAGAACTGGTTCTGGATCACCTGCTCGACATAGTGCATATACTCTTTGATGTCGTAATATTTCGCAAAGAGCATATCGATGCCGATCTTTTTCGATTCGGTGAGGTCGGTTTTGCGGATCGATTTGCGGTTGGTGAGCCAGAATATCTGTGCATAGGGGGCGTAGTTTTTGAATGCGGCGGTCATCTCTGCATCGAGCAGCTTGCGGTTGTCGTTGTAGAGAATCAGGTCGGTTTCGGGATCGATATGCCGGCCGGGATCGTTCTGGAGTGCTTCGAGCGTGACGATGTGAAAGTCGATCTTGGGCTCTTTCGCGAAGATCGTGCTGTGCATGTGTCGTGTATCGGCTTGATCGCTGATCAGGAGGATCGTCGTGCGTGCCTTCTGGAGGAGTCGGTTGTGGGTCTTCATCGTCAGGTCACACTCTCCCTCATCGTTGGGAACGACATCGAACGAGAGATCGCGTCTGTTTTGCAGCAGCGTATCGAAGGACTTTCCGGAGATGGTCTTGGTATTGTAGGAGAAGAAGATCTTCTTGTGGTGGTAGCGTACCGTTTCGATCAGTGCGATGACGCTCTCCTCGATTTCGGGTGTGAAAAGCTTGTCGAAGAAGAGATCGATACGGTGAAAGTAGAAGAGTTCGTATGCCTCCTCTTCGACCAGCGAACGCAGCTCGTTGATGAAGGCCTGCGTGCCGTAGCGCTCCTGCATCTCGCTCCAGTGCTCTTTGAGAAAGAGATAGGTCGTATTGGCATGTATCCGGTCGAAATGGTCAAAATAGCGCTTGATCACCTCCAGATTGCTGCGCACGAGCTCCGGTTTGTTGGCGGTCAGAAAGAGCGTATGCGGCGAGGATGGCAGATGTCTCTGCAGCTGCATCGCAAATGCCAGTGCACAGCGGTTCTCCTGTGTATCGATCGTAATCACTTCACTGAGTTGGATATTGTGTTTCATGCTTTTCTCTACCATCCCTGGATTATATTGAATGTACAATAACGAATATCGTCGGTCGTAAAACTGCTCTGCAGCTGTTCACAGTTGATTTCGAATGTCGCCAGATTTTTCACCCTGTAGTCGCCTTTGAGCGCATAGCTGGTGACCGCCTCGCCGTTTTCGAAAGAGTACCCTTTGCCCAGCCCCACTTCGATCGAGCCGTTTTTGAAGGTGAATTTCGGCCGATACTTGAGATAGGTGGAGTCATAGAGCTTTGAGGGGTGATAACATACATCGGTTTTGGTGTTGTAGTCGATGTTTTCGTTCAGATAGATCGCATGTGTCATCCCCATGAACGCGGTGCTGTAGAGCGGTACATCGATCGTCGCGTAGAGGTTGGTGTTGTGATCGTCGTAGGCGTTGATGTTGAGCGCCAGCTCCGTGTAGTTGAGGTTTTCCATCAGGATCTTGTCGTAGATTCCCAGATGCATGACGCGGATATCCTTGTCGAGCATGCATCGGCGGTAGTTGCTGAAGATACCGTTGCGGTAGGCTGCCTCGATATAGAAGGTGTGGATACCGTAGACGGGGGACCATTCGAAGGTCGGAACCAGCGTGTTGAGGTCACCGATCTGCTCTATACCGAGCCCCAGTGTCATCGTGCGGGTGCCCGCCTGCAGGAAAAATCCTTTGCCCGTGGTTTTCGGATCGGATTTGAATCCGAAGCGGTACTTTTTCGCGACGGCACTGTATCGTATGCCGCGGATGGCCATCAGATTGGCGACTTTCGCCTGATAGCCGACATAAGCGGTTTCGGAATCGTCCGCACTCTCCATCGTCAGGACGACATTGGGTTTGATCTTCTCGTGCGTGATATGCAGCAGGGTCTTGAGCGAGGGTTTGGTCGTCGAGTAGAAGTTGACATCCGAAAAGACCGCTTCGGTATCGAGATCTTTTTTGGCCCCTTCCGTCAGGACGATATCTTTGTAGTAGGTCGGTTTCTGTACCGGGCCCATCGCTTTTTTGAGCAACAGAGCGACATACTTTTTCAGATCTCTGTACGCTGAGGGCGGTGTCGCGGAGAGCTTTTGTTCGAGTCTCTGCAGCGCATGACGCGCCTTGAGCCAGTCGGCATCGTTTTGCAGCTGCATCAGTGCATAGGCATGGTGGTAGGCGCCGAGCAGCTGCAGCTCACCCTGCGCTTCCTCTGCGACACGCTCCAGATAGGGGATACTCTCACGGTAGCGCTTCTCTTTTTCGAGTGCGCTCGCCAGATGGAAGGTGATCAGCAGATCGGAGGGGTAGTTGCCGAGGTAGGCTTGGAAATAGGGGATCGATTCGGCATACTGCTGTTTGAAATAGTAGATTTCCGCAATCTCTTTGGCGATTTTCGGATCTTTGGTACGATCGTAGTAGTCACGGTAGTATCGCAGTGCCTCCGGGAAGCGTTTTGCTCTGTAGGCGGCGATCGCATGCTCGAGCAGCAGTCGGTTTTCGTACTGGTTCTGAAACTGCAGGATCTCATGGTCTTTGGGGTGCTCTTTCAGCAGCTTGTGAAAGAGCGCTTTCGCCTTCTGCTTCTCTCCGGTATAGGCGTAGGCGAAAGCGGTGCGTTTGCGCAGATTGTAGCGTTGTGCGGGATCCTTCTCTTTTGCGGTGAGTGCAGGCAGGTAGTAGAGCGCATGCGTGTAGTCGTGCCGCTCGTAGAGGATATTGGCGTAGAGTTTTCTGGTCTCATCGTCGGTCAGGCGGATGGGGTAGAGCGTGTGGAACGCTTCGTCGAGTTTCCCATGCCAGTAGTAGAGTTTGGCCAGCAGAATTTTCGCGTCGCGGTTTTTGGGATTTTGGGCTACGTACCGCTTAGCTGCCCGGATCGCTTCGGCATCCTTTTTCTGCTGACTGAGCAGATAGAGATAATCCTGCAGGGCTTTGAGGGAATTGCCGGAGAATGCCTTCTGCGCCGCTTTGCTTGCTTGTACCGATTCTGCGCGGCGGATTTTTGCGTCCAGATAGGAAGCGTATCGGGAGGAGGGATAGCGCTTTTGGAGCATCGCCTGCAGCTGCATTGCTTTCTGGAGGTCGTTTCGGGAGAGGCTCAGCAGCGCTTGGGTGAGGATCAGCTTCTCATCGGCGGCGAAACGGTTTTTTTGCAGAATCTGCTCTGCCTGGTCGTATTTGCCCTCTTTTGCGTAGCAGAGTGCGGCATCTCTTCGGGTGATGTCGGTCGTATCGACGGAGGCTTCGCCCAGCTTTTCGTAGATAGCGAGAAATTTCCGGCATCGGTTCGCCCGCTCCAGTCTGCCGAGTCGCTTCTCTATCGCGAAGGGATTGGAGAGCTGTGTGTCGGGCAGAAGCTTCTGGAGGTCGGTGAATTGCTTTATCTTCTTGCTTAATATCATGGCTTGTCTGTTTTTGGG
>CAYLLC010000023.1:0-5843 GCA_964384355.1 uncultured Sulfurospirillum sp.
AAAAGCAAACGAAGAGACTATGCATGAAGTAATGCGTATTGTCGAAAGCATCCTCGCAAATGCATAAAAGCACCACTACGCCCGTATCTAACCTCCCCTTCAGCAAACTATGCTATAATCACCGCCAAACTCACACGGAAGGTGGTGATATCAGATGCCAGGAATCGTTGTAAAACCAAACGAGTCATTCGAAGAGGCGTACAGAAAGTTCAAGAAGCAGACCGACAGAAACCTGATCGTTACGGAGAAGCGTGCGAGAAAGTTCTTCGAGACGGGTACCGAGAAGCGAAAGAAACAGAAAATCGCTGCGAAGAAAAAAATGCTCAAAAAACTCTACATCCTCAGAAGATACGAGTCTCGACTCTAATCTTTTCGGCCGGTTCGTCCGGCCGCTTTATTCCCTCTCCATCTCCTCCCTGTTCATCCGATCAAACTATTTTATGCTACAATCCCCATGCAAAACCATACTCAAGGATTCAACTATGAAAAAACTCCTGCTCATCATCGCGGCACTGTTGCTGATCGGCGGCGGCGTCTTCTTCCTGATCAACAGCAAGGAAAACTACGATCCCGCCAAATACAGCGCATCGGTCACGCCGGCACCGCTGCAGAAGGGGTCGAAAGTCGACTTCACCCTCCCCGACCAGTTCGGCAAGGCCCATCCTCTCGAAGCGGGCACCAAGACGCTGATCATGACATTCGCCAAAGGGAGCTCCCATCAGGTCCGCAACTTTCTGAAAACGCAGCCCGAAGATTATCTGCTGACCCACGAAGCGGAGTATATCGCCGATATCCACCCGATGCCCGTCGTCATCCGAAACGCCTTCGCGATGCCCGATCTCAAAAAGAGCCCCTATCCCGTCCTGCTCATCTACGAAGCGAAGATCGCCGATCTCTTCAAAGATCCGGCGCATCAGGACGAGATCATGATCGTCACACTCAAAAACGGCGTCGTCGAAGCCGTCGACTTCACCAAAGATACCAAAACCCTGCAGGAGAAACTGCAGTAGCACCCCACTACACCCGCGCATGCATCTCTGTGCTACGGAGCGTGCATGCGCGCACCCCTTCGCTGTTAACCTATTATTAATTGTTATTTGTTATCAGTTAATCCTCAGAGATTATACTGACGCACAACATTTGAAAAAGGATCGATACATATGAAAAGATTTCTGGCAGCGACGACACTCTGTATGGCTACCCTGAGCGGATACGCCATCGATTTCAATCTGGCCAATCCCAATCCCAAACATGTCATGCCAAACAGTGCAGACGAAGTGCTCTCTTTTCACGAAGGGATCAAAGACGCCGTCAAAAGCGTCGTCAATATCGCGACCACCAAAAATATCCTGCCCACCCGCGGCTATCATACACCCTATCAGCCCTATCCCTATCCCCACGGCAAACGCCCCAATGCGCTGGGCTCGGGTGTGATCCTCACCAAAGACGGCTATATCGTCACCAACAACCATGTCGTCGAAAATGCCGACGACATCACCGTCACGCTCCCGGGCAGCAAGGATGAGTACCCAGCCAAAATCATCGGTACCGACAAAGAGACCGATCTGGCGGTCATCAAGATCGAAGCCAAAGATCTCCAGCCGATCAAGCTGGCCAACGCCGCATCGCTGCAGGTAGGGGATGTGGTCTTCGCCGTCGGCAACCCCTTCGGTGTCGGTGAGAGCGTCACTCAGGGGATCATCTCCGCCCTCAACAAAAACCGCGTCGGTATCAACCAGTACGAAAACTTCATCCAGACCGACGCTTCGATCAATCCCGGCAACTCCGGCGGCGCGCTCGTCGACAGCCGCGGCGCACTGATCGGGATCAACTCCGTCATCATCTCCCGCAGCGGCGGCAACAACGGCATCGGATTCGCGATTCCCGTCGATATGGTCAAAAACATCACCACCCATCTGATCGAAAAGGGGTATGTCACACGCGGCTATATCGGCGTCAGCATCTCCGATGTGACCAAAGAGTACAAGAGCGTCTACAGCCACAAAAAAGGCGCCGTCGTACTCACCACCGAACCCAACGCCCCTGCGGAGAAATACGGCCTCAAGCGCGGTGATCTGATCTACTCCGTCGACGGCAAAAAGATCAAAAACGCCACCGAGCTCAAACAGAAGATCGCAGCATGCAAACCGGGCCAGAAGGTGACGCTGGGTATCGAGCGCGACAAGAAGAACCGGAAAGTCGAAGTCGTCCTCTCCTCCAGAGACGCCTACACGCTCGACAAGAGCACCGAAGAGATCTTCAAGGGGATGCGTATCGTACCGCTCTCGAGCCAGGTGCGCTACCAGTACCGCATACCGCCCTACATCACCGGTGTCCTGATCGAAGATATCAAACCGATGTCCAAAGCCGAAAAAGTGGGCTTTCAAGCCGGAGATGTTATAATCCAGATAGAGGATGATCCGGTCGATTCGATCGAATCGCTGCAGGAAGCGCTCAAAAAATACAAGCGTCAGCCCAAACGCATCTATGTCAACCGATACGGCACGATTCTGATGCTGGTCATCAAATAGGAGGCTCGGTATGATCAAGGTATTGATGATAGAGGATGATCCCGAACTGGCAGAGATCATCACCAAATATCTGGCCAAATTCGACATCGAAGTCACCAATGCCGAAGATCCCTACATCGGGCTCTCCAAGCTGGAGATCGGGGATTACGACCTGCTGATTCTCGACCTGACGCTTCCGGGGATGGACGGCCTGGAGCTGCTGCAAAAGATCCGCAAAGTCTCCGATATCCCCGTCATCATCTCCTCCGCACGCGACGATATCGTCGACAAAGTGGTCGGCCTCGAGCGCGGTGCGGACGACTATCTCCCCAAACCCTACAACCCCAGAGAGCTCGAAGCGCGTATCAAATCGATCCTGCGCCGGCACAACAAGAGCGAAGAGAAGAAGATACAGGAGGAGAAGATCTTCGAAGTCAACGAAGATGGCATGATGGTCACCTTCCGCGGGCATCAGCTCCAGCTCACGCCTGCGGAGTTCGATATCCTCAACCACCTCGTCAAACACAAAAACGGCGTCGTATCCCGCGCCGACATCATCTATCAGAGCGAATTCATCAACGACGAGAGCAGCTACAAAAATGTCGATGTCATGGTCTCCAAGATCCGCAGCAAAATCGCCAAGTTCGATCCCGACCACACCTATATCAAATCGGTGCGCGGCGTCGGATACCAGCTCCTCTGCCCTCCTCAGAAGAGTTAGATGCGCCATATCTCCATCATCGCCTTTATCAACATGATCTTCGTGATCGCCTTCATCGGCGTGATCAGTACCTATCTGCTCTTCAGCAAGATGGAGCGGGAGCGATACGAGGAGCAGGAGCAGCAGCGCTACAGCCTGATAGCCGATGCCTTTCTCTCCGGGCTGCAGTTTCTGCCAAACGAACAGGATCTGCAGAAGCGCTACGAACACTTTCATGTCAAACTGATCGACGACCCCAAAGAACGCCTCGACATCCTCCAGCATGCCCGACTCCTCTACATCAAAAATACCGTCTTCGGCCGTGTGCGTATCTACGCCATGGGGCCTGCTCGCTACATCTATGTACAGAGCCTCGGATACAACCTCATGCTCAAAGACCTCAAACCCCGCCGCCCTGCACAGGCATTCGCACTCATGCTGCTGGCGCTCTTCAGCGGGATTCTGACCTTCATCTACACCATCCTGCGCAAGAAGCTCTCCCCGCTCAAGGAGCTGGACAAAGAGGTGCAGAAGTTTGCAGAGGGGAATCTCGATCTGCAGATCAGAGACTACGGCCACGACGAGATCGGCAAAATCGCCGCCACCTTCCAGAAAGCAGTCAACTCGATCAAAGAGCAGATAGAGTCGAAAAATCTCTTCATGCGCAACATGATGCATGAGCTCAAGACACCCATCACCAAAGGGCGCATCCTCGCGGAGAGTATCGAGGATTTCGAAGACAAGGAGATGCTGATCGACTCCTTTGAGCGGATGAACGAGATCATCACCGAACTGGCGCAGGTCGAAAAGCTCAACTCCAGAAATCTCGAGCTCCACCCGCAGATCGTCTCGTTCGACGCACTGGTCGAAAAGGCGAAGAAGCTGCTGCTCTGTCAGGAGGATCGTATCGTCAAAAAGTACGGCAATTTCCGTATCACGGTCGATCCGGACCACTTCGTCATCGTCCTGAAAAATCTGATCGACAATGCGATCAAATTCAGCAGCGACCACAAGGCGATCATCGAAGCCACGCCCAGAAGGGTCGCCGTCATCTCACGGGGCGCGCCGCTCAAGCACCCGCTGGAGTACTACACCGAGCCCTTCTCGCAGGAGGAGAAACGCAACGACGGGTTCGGTCTGGGGCTCTATATCGTCAAAACGATCCTGGAAAAGCATGGCGCGAAGTTTCTCTACCGCCACGACAACGGCTACAATATCTTCGAAATCCTCTTCTGATTCCTTCACAATTTTTCGCTATAATCGGTGCAGTTCACGCACAAAGGAGTCTCATGCACGCAATCCTATCCGATCCGCTCTGGTGGCACTGGATGGCTTTCGGCCTCATACTGGTCGCGGCGGAGATCGTCGTACCGTCGTTTGTGATCATCTGGTTTGGTGTGGCGGCGATCGTCGTCTCGCTCATCGACTGGCTCGTCAACCCTTCGCTGCGCATAGAGATGCTCTGGTGGATCGTGCTGAGTGTGCTCTTCACCGTGCTATGGTTCAAGCTCTTCAAACCCGCCAATCTGACTAAACGGGGACAGGCAGATGACGATATGGGTACGATGGGTGTGCTCACCGAGACGGTGACCCCTTTCGAAAAGGGGCGCGCGAAATTCGAGGTGCCGATACTCGGCAGCAGCGAATGGGTCGTCACTGCCGACGAGACGATCGAGAAGGGGACCCAGGTCATCGCCGTCAAAGCGCTGGGCAATATGCTCAAAGTCAAAAAAGCCTATTAATCAGAATATACCGAAGGAGTCGTTATGGAAGTGTTGATTGTACTACTGTTTGTCGTCGTTGTCACCCTCTTTGCCGGGATCAAGATCGTCCCGCAGGGTGAAGAGTGGGTCGTGGAGCGGCTGGGAAAATACCACAAAACCCTCACACCGGGGCTCAATGTCATCATCCCCTATGTCGATTCGATCCGAGCCAAAATCTCCACACGCGATATCATACTCGACATCGACCAGCAGGAGGTGATCACCAAGGACAACGCCGTCATCCTCACCAATGCCGTCGCCTTCATCCGCGTCACCGATCCCAAGAGCGCACTCTACGGCGTAGAAGATTTCAAGCTGGCGATCCAGAATCTCATCACCACCACGCTGCGCTCCATCATCGGCGAGATGAAGCTCGACGAAGCCCTCTCCAACCGCGATCTGATCAAATCACGCCTCAAAGATCAGATCATCGACGATGTCGCCGACTGGGGCATCACCGTCAAATCGGTCGAGATTCAGGATATCACGCCGTCGGGTTCGATGCAGCAGGCGATGGAGCAGCAGGCAGCGGCAGAGCGCGAGAGACGCGCCATCGAGACCAAAGCCGAAGGTAACAAAAACGCGATGATCCTCGAAGCCGAAGGGAAGCTCCAGGCCGCCAAAAAAGAGGCCGAAGCCCAGGTCGCCCTCTCGGAAGCCTCCGCACAGGCGATCAAAAATGTCTCCGAAGCGATCACGGACAAAGAGCTGCCGACGATGTTTCTGCTCGGTGACCGCTACATCAACACCCTCGAAAAGATGACCGCCTCACCCAACAGCAAATTCGTCGTCTACCCCGCCGACCTGCAGACTGCGATCAAAGGATTGCTGGGAGGATTGCAGGGGAAATAGCAGCCTCATCCGGCTGCA
>CAYLLC010000023.1:5943-21081 GCA_964384355.1 uncultured Sulfurospirillum sp.
GATCAAAGGATTGCTGGGAGGATTGCAGGGGAAATAGCAGCCTCATCCGGCTGCACCGCTACTTCGAAATATTCTGCTCCAGCACCACCCAGCTCGCTCCCTGCCGGACATAGGTCGTATCGCTCGGATTGAGGATGTGATACGCCAGTATCGCACCCAGCAGCAGTATCGTAGCACCCAGAAATATCAAAAAATTCTTCACTCTTCCTCCTTCGATTCCATCTCTTCGCCATCTTCGATTTTCGCTACGACGATCAGAATGACGACGAAGAGGATGATGATCCCGATATAGATATACTCTACCATTTCAGCTCCTCCAGATTTCCGTTGACGAAGAGGTAGAGGTGCGATTTGTCCCGGAAGAGTACGCAGAGCCTCCCCTCTTTGGGTCTTTTCAGGTTGTAGTGGACACTCTGGTAGATCCACGGAGATTTTTCGATCACCTCCACCATCTCCGGATCGATCTTCTCCAGCTCCCCGGAGAGCCTCTCGAAGGGGATCTCCTCCATACCGCATGCATGCTGCAGCTTCTCGATCACCGCTTCGGGATTGTGGGTCCCGATCGTGAAGAGATGGGGCGAGATCGGGCTCTTTTTGTAGCGCCTGAGGGAGAGATCTTCGATCTGCGCAGAGGGCCTCTCACCGATCAGGCGCTCGAAAGTGACCGACGCCGTACCCAGATACCATGTCCAGAGGATGAAAAAGAGCAGAAGCAGCAGCAGAAAAGCCAGAATATATTGCGGCAGATAGCGGAGTTTAAACATAGAGTTTTCCCTTCTCTTTGGCGATCGATTTGAATCGGCTCATCGCTTCGACGGAGCGAAATGCCGATGCGGGGATGTAGTATTCTCTCCCTTTCTGATAGAGCATGAGCCCCTCTGTGGCCGGGACGACCCCTTCGATCTCTTCCCAGTTCACACGCGTGTCATCCTGCATGATGCCCTCCTCGTCCGCTACAAGCGTGATCTCCTTCTCCCGCAGCGGCGCATTTTCGAAATAGCGCATCGCGCGCCTTTTGAGCAGCCACTTCTTGACCAGATACCAGTAGAGCAGCAGTATCGTCGAAAACATCAGCAGCGCGACCGAGCCCTTTTTCAGCGCCGCCACGACACCAAACTGCGCCATCGCGACAAAGAGCCAGCCGATGTAGCGTCTGGCGGAGTTTTTATAGTGGTAGGCATAGGCGTTTTCGAACGCTTTTTCGAAATTCTCCCGATCCCAGCGATAGGAGATCGTGATCGGCTCAGATGTGCTCATCGCTCGACTCGATGTAGAGATCGCTCTTTTTGAGACATCCCGCCTCTTCCAGCTCCGCGATCAGCTGCAGCGTCTCTTCGTAAAGCTTCTCGTATGCGGCGTTGTTGGTCTCGTACTTTTTGCGCTCCTTTTTGGCGTAGAGCCATGCCGCGACGATCGAGAGCGCGAAAAAGGCGTAGATATACCACTGATACGCCTTCAGATCGAGCAGCACGATGAAATACTGCACCGAAAAGAGGACGAAAAACTCGACCGAAAAGATCAGCACCAGCGTGGAGCTCTGCTCGAAGTCGAGGGTGTACTTCTCGATCTCGCGCAGCTTCGCGAGATTGGCGTTGATCCGTCTGGCGCGTTCGCGGCAGAGCGGATCGATGCTTTCGAGTTCGATATCGCGCAGATGGATATTGCTCAGGTTGTACTCGACCGTCGTCTGCATGTAGTCGCGCAGGATCTGCGGCTCTTTGCGTATCGCTTCCTCTACCTCCGCTTCGGAGGGTTTCTCTTTGCCCGTCAGCTTCTGCACATCCTGCAGCACCAGATCGTAGAGACCGACATGCCGGATCTCGTCGATCACCCGTTTCATGTTTAACAAATCCAAGCCCTTTTTCTGAAATTGTAGCAGTTCATCTCTGAAAACCGCAGTTTGCAGAGATGAACCCGATACGGGGGATCACCCCGCATCGCGTCCCCTGTATCAGGAATTTTTCGCAGCCGCTACCACGGAAGGCTGCGGCTCGATACCGAAAGTCGCCGTCTCATCCTCGGCAGGGAGGAAGATACCGATCAATCCCTTGACACCGATCGACATGACGATATTGATCATAAAGAGCACCCATGCCGTCACCAGCATAGTCGCACAGATCGCCGCCAGAATCATGAAGGTATGGTATTCACCGTTCATGTAGAAGTGGCGTCTGAGCATACCGTCCAGACCCGCCATACCCATAAACGCACCCATACCGATACCGCCGATCAGGTGGAGCCAGTAGTGGGCGTTGGAGAGCTTCAGCGAGTAGAGCTTCGTGTTGTTGGTCACCATCGGCCAGAGGACATAGACGGCACTGTAGAGCGTCATGTAGAGTCCGACCAGCAGCGCGATATGGACATGCGCACCGATGATCCACTGCGTGTTGTGCAGCACGCGGTTGAGGCCCATATCCGCCTGGATGATTCCCGCAGGCACCGCCAGACCGAATCCGACCAGACCGCCGAGGAGGTATTTGAGCTCCATCGTCATTTTGAGCGGTCTTGCTTTCCAGAGTGTGACCAGCGTGATGAAGAGCGCCAGCCCCTGTGTCAGCAGCTCGAACGCCGTCACCATCTCACCGGAGATCAGCTTCATCATCTCGGGCTGCGCCTGATCCGAGAGGAGGTGGTGCGACCAGACCATCCATGATACGACCAGCTCCAGCAGCAGCGCCGCACGCGCGACATTCTCCATGAAGAGCTTCTGCCCGGTGATGATCGTCGCCAGCAGATACCATGTACCCGCGACATAGATCAGTACCAGACCGTCCGCGACGAGATCGAGCCCCCACCAGAAGAAGTTTTTGTAGAGCAGCGCGTCGATCGCATGCACATTCCATGTCGCTCCGCCGGCATCAGCCAGCAGGTAGACCAGCACCAGAATACCCGCCGCCAGAATCACCAGCGCATCGAGAAAGGTATCGACCGTACCGCGGAAGATCGCGACCACAGGCAGCGAGAGCGCCGGCTCTTTGGTGTAGGGCGGTTTGCCTCTGAGTTTGTTGATCAGGTTGAGCATACCGTCGATACCGAAACCGGAGATCAGCAGCTCTTTGGTCGTCTTGTTGGCATGCACGCCGACTCTCGCGAAGATCGTCGCGTAGATGTTGTAGATGAACGCCAGCGTACCGATCATGATCAGCGCCACACCGATGATAAAGACGATCCCGCCGATCGTGCTGAACTGGCTCACATCCGCAGGCAGCGGCCAGTAGATCGTATAGAGCGGCGCATAGTGCCAGACAAACGCCGCGATCCATGCCAGTGCCGTACCGATCGTGATAGAGAGCCATACGAAGTTGGCAAGGCCTACACTGTAGAGCGGCTTTTTGGTCAGAAACGGAATCAGAAACATAAACGCCGCAAAGACCAGCTGATAGGTCGATCCGAAGATACCGACGATCGGGTGCACCGTCATGATCGAAAAGAAGTGAGAGGGATCCCCGTGAATCGGAGGGACATTGGGATTGACCAGCGCCACACGCATCAGTGTACCCTCGATCGATGCCAGCCCGTAGAAGAGAAACGACATCACCACCGCACGCAGCGTCACCTTCTGCAGCGCCGTCAGAGAGGATGGATCGAAGTTGGTTCCCGAAACCAGATTTTTCGCGATACTCATGATTTGTCTCCTTTGTTGTCACAGCCGGTCACGACGACCGCTTTTTTCACTTTCATAGCGTTGCCCGCAGGTCCGGAGTACTCCGTCGACATCACATCGAACTCTCCGCACTCGTTGAATGTCCAGAGCAGATCGTTTTTGGTACCGGGATTGACCTGCATCTGCGCCACCATCGTACCATCCTGTCTGAAGAGACCGAAGCCGTAGATCAGATCGTGGCTGGTCGCATTGAAATAGACCTTTTCACCCTTTTTGATCTCCATCTTTCCGGGCATCTTGTACGCGTGATTGGCGATCTCGATATCGAACTCCTTGTCCGGTTTGATGTGATGGCGCATGATATCCTGAGAGACCCACGGAATCGTATTGTAGGTGAAGATGTGGTGCCCCACGCCTCCCGCCACCAAAAATGCAATATAGCCGTAAAACGGTATACGCACGACCGATTTCACCTTCTGCGGCCGCGTCAGGTTGTATCCGAACCATGCCACCACCGATATGATGATCAGCGCATAGATCGTATACGCCATCCAGTGAAACCGCAACAACTCTACCGATGTTGCAAAACTCATGTTTCCTCCTTATACAGATTTATATGCTTATCATATTTATTCGGCAGAGAAACTGCATTGATCATGGTCAAGAAAAGGCATAAAAAAGGAGTTTAAATTGATTAATATTTAGGCATTATTTTTGGGCAGTGACTACTTTTTGGGCAGTAAAATTATATATTTTATTTAAGTTATTAGAATTATTAATAATGGTCTCTCATGAAAAGGAGAGACCGGAGGGTGTGCAGTGTCAGAATTTTTTCTTCAGATCGCCGTGGTAGACGATATCTTTGACATCGATCGTATCGTCGTTGAGCATGGAGGGTACCGGATCGGCGGCATTGAGCTTTTTGATCTCCTCATCGAGCTCCTCCTGATAGCTCATCATCATATCCGCCGCGATGACATGCGGTGCCTGCTGGATTTTGGTCAGCTTCTCGATCTCCTCCTCGACCCCCTCGCCTTCGATCGTGACGATGATCTTGCCTTTGGAGGCATCTCCGAAGTGATAATCGCACAATTCACTCGCTTCGCACCACGCCTTGACACTGTCAAAATACTCCTGTCTGCACTGAATCACGATACTCGATACATTCATCTTTTCTCCTCTTTTTTGATATTCCACATCATCACGCTGCTGTCGTCACTCGCCGAAAAGAGGGTGTTCTCATCTTTGAATACGATGACATTGAGCGTACTCTTCTGCCCTTTGAGCAGGGCGATCTTCTCCTTCGTCTCCCGCTTGAAAACCGATATATTGTTGTTTTCGTCGAGTGCGAAGGCGACGCGCCCGGCACTGGGGCTGAGTGCCGCCGCATAGATCAGAAAAGAGCCCTGGATAAAATCCCCCTTGCCGCTCTTCAGATCGTAGATCGAGCCTCTGCGATCCTGCCCCGCCCCGACGACGATATCTCTTTTGATATCGACTTTGTAGACATTGTCTTTGTTGATGCCCTCCAGATTTCTGATCAGCTTGCCGTCGGAGACACGGATGACGGAGATGACACCGCTCTCACATCCGTATGCCGCTTTGGTGCGATCCTCGTTGAGCGCGAAATCGGAAAACTTCGAGGGGCTCAGCTGCTCGCGATAGAGCTCTTTGCGCGTTTTGATATCGTAGAGTGCGGCTTCGTTGCTCAGATATCCGAAGAGAATATGGTCTCTGTCGACGAAGCGCGCTTTGATCAGCGGGCACTTGTCCTTGGGGGAGAGCAGCTGGATCGTCCGGTTGTTCTCATGCAGCCAGAGGTTGGAGTAGCCCCCCTCTCCGCTGTCGCTGAGCAACAGATACCTGCCGTCGATATAGTCGACGCTGAAGACGGCAGCGGGAATGACCTCTCCGGTGAAATCCTTGATTTTGGGAACCGTGATCTCCTTGACGAAACGCTTCTGCGCATAATCGTAGACCTGCAGCCGCCCGCTGTCGGTACCGATCACCAGATGCGATCCGGCCAGCACGAGATCCTTCGCCGTACCGTTGACCTCGATAGAGGCACTCGGCGTGACGATCCTCTCCCCAAAGAGCAGCGTCGTAAAAAAGATGAGACCCGCAAAGAGCTTCAGCACATGATCTCCTCTTCGATAATCTCTGCGATCCGATGCGCGACGCCCTCTTCGTCCATCGCCGCCTTGATGCCGTACATATCCGGCTCCGAAGCGAAAAAATTCTCGAAACGCGCTTCCGCTTCGAGTCTCGCGATCAGACGCGCCATCGCCTCTGCACCGATAGCATGCTGCACACGCTCGGTGACATAGACCAGGAAGTTGTATTCGTCCGGTTCGAAGACATCGAACTCATCGGAATCGACATCGTCGTAATTTTCATCGACCACCACCAGATCCCGGACATCGTAGACCGGTTCCGTGATTTTGGCAATCAGATTGGGATATCGTTCATTCAGTCGCATGCTTCTCCTCCTCTATCTCCAGTGCAGTGTATGCGATCGCTTTTGTCGGGCATCGTGCCATACAGTATCCGCATGCCGTACAGCGATCCGGATCGATGACCGGATTGAACATACCGTTGAAGAGTATCGCATCGTCTATACAGGGCTCTTTGCATGCGAAACAGATCACACCGTTGTGTGCGACACATGCCTGCGGTATGATAACGAATTTTGCATTGATCTTCTCCCGATAAAGCGGATAATCGAGTGACAACACCTCGGTCGGGCATGCTTTTGCACACGCTTCGCAGAAGGTACACCCTCTCTGCGTGAAGTTGAGCATCGGCGTATGGTCCGCGCGGATGAGGATGATTCCCTCCTCGCAGGCACCCACGCAGGGTGTCGACTCGCATGCGACACAGATCGTGGCGAAGCACGCCTCGCTCTTGCCGTAGGGCGGGCGGACGATATGCTCCCGCTTCTCTTCGGCTACCCTATCGAGCGGCTTTGCGAGAGCGGTAAAAAAGGCGCGGCGACTTGCCATGAGATAGCTCCTTCGTGATCTGTTACCCGACTTATCTACACAATACTCTCAGAATACTCTGTAAAAAAGTGTGTCAGAGAGAGGGCTCGCGCCCCCTTCTGAACTACTGGACATCGACACCTTCGTTGATGACATCGATCAGATGCGATTTTTTCGCACCGTCTTTGGTCGTGTAATCCGGTGTAAAGTTGTTTTTCACCAGAGGCTTGACATTCGCCTGCGGCGCATGACACTGCGTACAGTTGAATCTGCCCTGATAGAGATGGTTCAGTTTCTTGTATTTCGCCAGTTTGATATCGCTGGTGTTTTTGATATCTTTGCCGACAACTTTACCCTCTTTGATCACCTTGTTGCCTTTCATGACCGTCTCGGGTCTGAAATCGGTAAAGTGAGACGGCGGTATCGGCGTCGCACCCATGCTTTTGGCGACATCGGGCATATGGCAGCCCAGACATGCGTTGTTGTTTTTGGTGATCGGCAGCAATCCATCGACACTGTGCGGGATCATCGGCGGCGCATTCTCGTAGGCTCTGTCGAATCTCTTGGCCGTTCCCGGTGCCGCATCGGTATATTTGACCGGCGGCGGCGTCACTTTATCCTCACTGTAGAGATTGGTCTTTCGCAGTCCCAGAGACTCTTCCGAGACACCACCCGCTCCTGAAGCACAGCCAACGGCAGCGATCGCTACCAGTGACAGTAAGCCAATCCATGATTTTTTTATCTTCATAGTTTACTCTCCTTTATTTTTCACTTATATAGTTTCTGATGCCAAATCCAAGCGCATCGTCATCACATACATCTACACATCTTCCGCAGTTGGTACACTCCGCCATCTTGACGAATTCACTCCGCTTTCCGATCATGTTGAGCACCTGCACTTCGGGACAGACATCTTTGCACTTCATGCAGAGCGTACAGTTTTCGCTCGTGTGCCATACCCGCAGCAGGTTGAACTTCCCGATCAGGGAGTGGACGCCGCCCAGAGGGCAGATATGCCCGCACCAACCGTTTTTGAGGACAAACAGATCGAAGAGGAATATCGACACCAGCAGCCCGACCCCGGCACCGAAGCCGAAGATCACGCCCCGGTTCAGTATCGTGATAGGGCTGATGATCTCAAACGCCGCCAGCCCGCTGACAAACGAGACGATCAGCGCCAGTATCAGCATGTAGTAGCGGATATTGCGGCTCGCCCAGACCTTGCGCTCGATCTTGTCCAGATAAAACACCCGTCTGAGCCAGTTGGCCAGATCGGTGATCAGATTGACCGGACAGACCCAGCTGCAGAAGGCACGACCGCCGATCACACCGTAAAAGAGCGTGATGATCACCGCACCGACCAGCGCATTCATCCCGATCGTCGCACCCGCCGCCAGCATCTGCAGGACGGCGAACGGATCGCTCAGAGGGACCTTCTGCAGGATCGAAGAGCTCGAGAGATCACCCGTGAGCACTCTCCATCCCCATACATTTCCGGCGAAGTAGAGAAAGAGCAGCGTCAGCTGCGTGATGCGTCTCAGAATGAGATATTTATAGTTGCTCCACTTCATCTAATACTCCAGATCCATATTGAGATAATCCTGCGGCTTTTTCGCACTGCGCTTGTCATGCGTCGTGACATCTTTGCCGATGCGCTCCTTGATACGCTGCTGATCTTTGGTATCCCACCCTTTGACATAGTGGGCTCCCGGCCGGCCGAGCGCAATTTCGCGCGGCAGGACATAGATCGCCGCCTTCTCCGTCACGCATGCCTGCTCACAGAGGCCGCAGCCCGTGCAGGCATTCATATGCACGACCGGCTTGAGAAAGGCATGTTTGCCGGTGCGCGCGTTGCGGTCGTACTCCAGCGAGATCGCCACATCCATCAGCGGACAGGCACGATAACATGCATCGCACTGGATTCCCCAGAACGCGATACAGGAGTTGTGATCGACCACTGCGATACCCATATCCATCATCTTCGGATCGAGCTGATGCTTCTCGTCGGTCACGAGCAGCGGATCGAGCGCTCCCGTCGGACAGACCGGTACGCATGGGATATCCTCGCACATATAGCATGGCACATCCCGCGGCTTGAAAAAGGGCGTCCCGATCGTCACATCATCCTCGGCTCTGGCGATTTTGAGTGTCGCAGGGCGCTGTTTGCCCGTCTCTTTGTCGATATTGCTCGGACGGTTGTAACACGCCTCCGAACAGAGACCGCATTTGATACAGGTCTTTAAAAAGTCCTCTTCTTTCAGTGCTGCAGGAGGTCTGAGCGTCAGGGGCGAACTCTTCGCTTTGGAAGCGTATCCCGTCCAGAGGAGCCCACCCATTACCCCAAGACCAGCATTTTGCGCTAAAAGTGTGAAAAACTTCCGCCTTTCACTGATTTTGGGTTTTTTGTTTTCTTTACTCACTGCATTACCTTCATCATTCGTTCACTGAGCTGCGCGGGGAGACTCCCCGCCGCGCATGCCCTACGCTTTATAGAGTTTGACCGCACACTTTTTGAAGTCTGTCTGTTTGGACATCGGACATGTCGCATCGAGGCAGACTTTGTTGATAAATACCTTCTCATCGAACCACGGCACAAATACCAGTCCCTGCGGCGGTCTGTTTCTACCCCGGGTCTCGACTCTCGCTTTGACGCGACCGCGTCTGGAGTCTACCCAGATCAGCTCACCGTTTTTGAAGCCTTTGGCTTTGGCGTCTTTGGGGTTCATGTAGCAGAGCGCTTCGGGTACCGCACGGTAGAGCTCCGGTACACGCATCGTCATCGTACCGCTGTGCCAGTGCTCCAGGACGCGTCCCGTACAGAGCCATGTGTCGTATTTGCTGTCAGGCATCTCCGGTGGATCCATGTATGGTCTGGCGAATATCTTCGCTTTGTTCGGCAGTGCGAACTTCCCTTTGGATTTGTCCGGACCGGTGAGGTTACCCTGCAGGATCTTCTTCGCCAGCGGACCGTAGAATGCGAAATCTCCGCCGGGATTGGCTTTGGCGGCGTAGGGATCGTATTTGACATTGAAGCGCCACTGCGTCTCTTTGCCGTTGACGACCGGCCATTTGAGACCTCTGACTTTGCGATCGACCTCGAACGGTGCCAGACCGTGCCCGTGTCCGCGACCGAACGACGCATACTCTTCGAAGAGATACTGATGAATCATGAAGCCGTATCCTTTGAAGACTTTACCGTCCGAACCGACGACATTTCTGCTGTCACCGATACACTCGGAGTTGTCGAACCCTTTTTGCGGGAATTTGTTCAGATCGACTTTGTAGGCTTTGGCCCGCTCGTTGGCGAAGAGTATCTCGTACATCGTCGTATCGGGTTTGTATCCCATCGCTTTGGCTTTCTCTCTGACATCGGGGAGTTTTTTGCCGTTTCTGAGGGTGTATGGTCCCCAGAGATCGTTGACCGTGAAACGCTTGGAGAATTCGACCCACTGCCATGTGTCACTCATCGCGTCACCGACAGGGAGTACCTGCTGTCTCCAGTGCTGCGTGCGTCTCTCGGCGTTGCCATAGGCGCCCCACTTCTCGTAGATCATCGCGGATGGAAGCACGAGATCGGAGACTTTGGCGGAGATACCGGGATATCCGTCGGAAGTGACGATGAAGTTGTCCATCTCTCTTGCCGCTTTGATCCAGTGTTTGGCAGATGCGGAATCCTGATAGGCGTTACAGACATTGACCCACGCGAATTTGACGACGCCGTCTTCGATATCTCTGTGGATCTTCATGATGTGCTGATTGCCGACAGGGTTGAGCGTACCCTCGGGGATGTGCCATTTGTTTTCGGCGATCTTTCTGTGTTTGGGGTTTTTGACCATCAGATCGGCAGGCAATCTGTGGCAGAAGGTACCGACCTCTCTCGCCGTACCGCATGCGGAAGGCTGACCCGTCAGGGAGAATGCACCGCTGCCCGGCTTGGCCTGTTTGTTGAGCATGAAGTGGACATTGTAGGAGAGCGTATTGACCCATGTGCCTCTGGTGTGCTGGTTCATACCCATCGTCCAGAAAGAGACCACTTTTCGATCTTTTTCGACATAGAGCGCTACCAGATCTTTCAGTTTTTTCTTGAAGCTTTCGAGCGACTCGTTGGGATCGCCTTTGGCGATTTTGGCGACATAGTCGAGGGTATAGGGCTCCAGGGACTTTTTGTACTCTTCAAAGGAGATTTTCCAGTGTTTGAGCGTACCCGGAGTGTTTTTCATCACATCGCCCTCTTTGTATCCGTACGGTGCGAGTGCCGGTGCCTCTTTGGCAGAGACTTTCTTGCTCATCTCTTTGGAGATGGTCTCCATCTCGAGCGGCGTATATTTGCCCTCTTTGAGCGACTTCTCCCCTTTGCGTCGCATACCGTATCCGATATTGACCGGGCCGGCTGCAAAGACGATATGTTTTTTCAGGAAATCCCAGTCGATCGCTTCGGGATGGTTGTAGACGATCTCGCGTGCGATGTAGTTCCAGATCGCCAGATCGGTATTTGGAGAGAAGATGATGTTGAAGTCACCGAGGTCACAGGTCCTGTGGGTATAGGTCTGGATATTGACCACTTTGACATGATCGGGATCGGAGAGCTTTCTATCCGTGACGCGCGACCAGAGGATCGGGTGCATCTCCGCCATGTTGGAGCCCCATGTGACGATCGTGTCGGTCAGCTCGATATCGTCGTAGCAGCCGCTCGGCTCATCGATACCGAATGTCTGATAAAAGCCGACAACCGCGGAGGCCATACAGTGACGCGCATTGGGATCGATCGCGTTGGATCGGAAACCGGCTTTCATCATCTTCTGGGCTGCGTACCCTTCCATGACGGTATACTGTCCGGAAGCGAATACCGCAATACCTTCGGGACCGCTCTCTTTGAGCGCTTTCTTGGCGTGTTTCTCCATCTCGTCGAACGCACGCTGCCATGAGACCGGCTTGAACTTCCCTTTTTTGTCGAACTCACCCTTCTCGTTGACACGCAGAAGCGGTGTTTTCAGTCGGTCTTCACCGTACATGATTTTGGCGTTGAAGTATCCTTTGATACAGTTCAAGCCCCTGTTTACCGGAGCTGCCGGGTCGCCTTTGACCGCAACGATCTTGCCGTTTTTGGTCGCCAGCATGATGCCGCATCCCGTTCCGCAGAACCGGCATGCCGCCTTGTCCCATCTCCAGCCCTCTTCACCTTTCGCCGCTGCAGCCTGCACATCCGACGGAACCGTGATCCCGACGGCACTCGCTGCCGCTGCCGCTGCCGAACTTTTCAAAAAGTCACGTCTGCTAATCGACATATATAGCCTCCTTTGATTAGATTAAACTATTGCAATCTAATTATAGGATAAAGCGGGCGCTTCTTTATTGATATAAATCAAGGAAATATAGATATGATAACTATATCTTATAATATTTATCTTATAGTTCGACTATTTGAATCAAATCGGGGTCCCGGCTCTTTTCGCAGAGTATCCGCTCCACCCGCTGCTGCCACAGCGCACCGAACCGCCTGCGCTCCTCTTCGTCCGCCTGATTGGCCATGATCTTCTGCATCAGCGGCTGCATCTGCGGATCGGGAGGGACGACGGAGGGGTCGTAGCGGACATCGACGCCCTTGCCGCTGTCGGTGCGGATAAATCGGGCACTCGATTCGATCGGCGCATGGAATCGCATCAGCGAGTGACGGGCGAACTTCCCGCCGAGCCCTTTGAAGCCGCTATGCTCCGTCGCCCCCGTGATATTGGAGATGACATTGCCGATCACACCGGCGACACCCTCCTGCTCATCCTCTTTGAACCAGACCTCGATCTCGCCCCGTACGGGCATGCCGTCGGGATAGAGCGCTTCGAGTGCACGCAGCGTCATCAGCCACGCACCCGCTACCGTCGGGCAGCTGTGCCCCGCCAGCTTGACGATCTCCCTGTATTCGAAGGTCAGGATCCCTTCGTCGTAGCTGCCCAGCAGCTCGCTCAGCGGATCGTAGAGTGTGATCGTCTCGACCCTGTCGTAAAATGCCGGATATCCCATCATGCCGCTCCCAGTGCTTTTTTGACTTCGTCGCTCGCCATGGAGATGTTCCACGCCGGCTCCCAGACCACCTCGACATCGACGCTGTTGACATCGGGCAGCTTGAGGACGGCATCTTTGACCCACTGTACCATCATCTCATGCAGCGGACATCCTCTGGTGGAGAGCGTCATCGTCACATCGACATGATCCCCCTTCACTTTCGCATCGTAGATCAATCCCAGAGAGACGATATCGAATCCCACCTCCGGATCGATCACCGTCTTGATCGCTTCGTAAACATCCTCTTTCGTTGCCATGTTTTTTCCTTTTTTAACTGATTCAGGTTATCCAAAACCTCTCTATCTCATACAGACACGAAACTCACTTCCGATACGCCAGCGTATAGTAGATATTGTAAAGCACCAGCAAAGCACTCAGCGCCATCACCGTCGTACCGACGACAAACAGCACCCGACTCGTCACCAAAATCCCCAGCGCACTCACCACCGTACCGCCCAGCGTGATCCAGAACTGCCAGTCCGCCACCCTCTCCACCACCATATCGTTCAGCATCGGTACCTTCTGCTTGCCCACCAGCGGCGAATAGCGCTGATACCAGACCAGAAACGGCAGGATCTTGTAGATATGGCCGATGATGATCGTCGCCAGAAAACCGAAAAAGAAGAGATAGCCGCCAAAGAGCGCCAGATCGCTCCATCCAGAGAGCCACGAAAGCGCAAACACCGCCATCGACAGGACGAAAAACGAGAACGACGCGATCATGTTCTTCGCCCAGAAGTCGTTCTGCTTGCGGATACGCTTCGTGAAGATGATCCACATCTGCCACGCAAAGAGCACCAGCGAGACGAGAACGGCAGCGATCCCCACCGCCTCCAGCCAGAAGATATCCGCCAGCGTCCCTGCCATATAGAGCGCCAGCCCGACCGTGACGAAATAGAATCCCCGATCGATCGGCCGCTCGTCGAATCCATGCGAGAGCGAAAACATCGGAATCAGAATCAGCGACACCCCCATGATCGTCATCATCACATACCCGATCAGCACACCCGCCATATGGGCGCTGACGATGCGCAGCAGATCGGTCTCCAGAAATCCGTAGTAGAGATTGAGCGCTGCGATCAAGCCGAATGTGACGGCGATGAAGAGGAAGATATTGGAGACGAAGATATACTTCGCCGAGATACTCCACGCCTCGATATTGCGATAGGTCAGAAAGATATTGACCGTGAAAATGAGCATCGAGATATAGACCAGCAGCGATCCGTACGGCAGGAGAAAGAGCATCTTCTCATGCGCGAAGGCATACGCCATGAGACTCAGCCCCACCACATAGAGATAGAACTGAATATAGGCGAAATCCTTCGAAAAGAGCGGGATCTCCAGAATCACGGGCACCAGCTGATACATCGCCCCGAAGATGATCATCATCACGAATCCCAGCAGATAGAGGTGCGAAAGCGATGCGATCGTGGAGGAGACGAAATAGCCTCCCAGCTCATCCGCATAGAAGGGAAGGATGAACGAGGTAAGCATGTAGAAAAACGCTCCCGCGATCATGTAGTGCGCCACCAGATTGAACGGCGGCGCCATCTCCGTGGCTAACTGTTTGCCCATCGTCTATCCGGCACAGCTGGCGTCGCTCAGATTCGCCTGCTCACTCTCCCCCGCTTTGTAGGTGATGAGCAGCTTCACTTTGCCATCCTCCCTCTTCGCCTCCGCGATATTGTAGTTTTCCGCAATCTTCTCCAGCAGCCCCATCGGCTTCTTGTGGTTGATCATCAGGACCGAAGTCTGCGGATCGACCATCTTCAGCGCGATCATCGCATTGACCATCGGCTCCGGCGGGCCGCACTCGGAGGTATCGAATTCGATCACGCGCCCCTCCCCGATCTTGTACTCGTAAAAAGGAACCGTCGCGCCCTCGGGTTGGAATGCCTTCGCATCTTCAGGTCGTTCAATCTCTTCTATTTTCAACATAACACACTCCTGTTATAGATAGTTTCTGATCTGTATCGCCAGCCATAGGATGACGAAATTGAGCAGGAAGATCAGCATCGACGTACTGCGTGCCAGAATCTTCTCCTTCAGCGTTTTCTCTCTGCCGTTACTCTTGAGTGAAACGAACATGTGTACTATAGTGGCAATCGTAATCACCGCTACAAGGGCGATCTTGATGTGCATATAGTACCCAAGCTCGTAGGTAAACTTCTCAGGATTGTCGTGGAATCCGTTGACTATATACATATAGGTGCCCGTCGCCAGCAAAACCGCCAGCACGACACTCTCGAAATAGCCATACAGAGGACCTATGTAAAAATAGACTACTTTTTGTGCCTCCTTGTCCCTGAGGGTGATCCCCAGAACAAAAAGCAGCATGGATCCGCCAATCCAAGTTGCCGCAGCAGTGATGTGTGTAAAAATGACAATCTCGTACATGACAATCCTAATTCACTTACCCGATATAACTATACACTTTTTTCATAGCTATAGCATTGACTTATGTCAATAATAAGTTATTTTTTATCCTAATTGAAT
>CAYLLC010000024.1:0-20926 GCA_964384355.1 uncultured Sulfurospirillum sp.
CGCAGCGGCAAGATGCTCGGATCGGCGCAGATGATCCGCTTCATCCAGCGCGACGAGATCACCCACCTGCTGATCTTCCAGAACATGATCAACGCCACCAAACGCGAACGCCCGGAGCTCTTCACGCCCGAGCTGATCGACGATGTCTACGATATGTTCGAAAAGGCGGTCGAACTCGAAGTGAGCTGGGGCAAATATATCACCGAAGGGCAGGTACTCGGACTGACCGACGATATCATCGACCAGTACATCAAACACCTCGCCGACAAGCGGCTGCATGCCGTCGGGCTCAAGAAGCTCTACAACGCCGAGCATCCGATCAAGTGGGTCGACGACTTCTCCAAATTCAACGATCAGAAAACCAACTTTTTCGAAGGCAATGTCACCAACTACTCCAAAGGAAGCCTCAGTTTTGACGACTTCTGAGAAAGCGCTGGTAGCCCTGCAGTTTCGCTTCTACGACGACCGATACGACCAAAACCTCGACAAACTCGTCACGCTGACCGAGCGGGCGCCCGACGATGCCGTCGTCGTCGCACCGGAGCTCTGCCTCACCCATTTCAGCTTCGACAAGATGGAGGCCGCGGCAGCGTTCGGTGAAAAGGCGAAGCCCACACTCCGCAAACTCTCCGAAAAAAAGATGCTCACACTGACGATGACCGAAAAGATTGACGGTGGCTTTTACAACTGCGCCAAAATATTCTACCGGGGGGAAGAGGTCTACTCTCAGCCAAAAGTCAAATTGTTTACTTTTGGTAACGAAGACAAATATTTTTTACCGGGATCGGCAGAAAAAATCAAGATAGTTGAATTAGATGGGATTCGCTATTGCATTCTGGTCTGTTTTGAGATAAGATTTATAGCGTTGTGGCAGCGCATACAGGGAGCGGATATCATCATGATTCCAGCCCTCTGGGGCAAACTGAGGAAGCGACAGCTCGAAACGATCACCGATGCGATGGCGGTCATCAATCAGGCGTATGTCGTCGTCAGCGACAGTGCCAACGAAAATATGGCCGCAAGCTCGGGAATCATCACCCCTTTCGGGGAGTCGTTTCGTGACGACAGCAGCGAGTATATCTCCCATACGGCCGATCTCAGAGAGATCAAAAAGATGCGCCGATATATGGATATAGGACTTACATGATCAGACAGCACCTCAGAAACGGCACGATCGATATGCACAAATGCGAAAAACTGGCAGAAGAGATCGACGCCGTCTTTCCTCTTTCTCCCGAAGTGCGCCGTGCCATCGCGCAGACACAGCGTGAGATTTTCGTACCGACCGGCTTCAGACACCATGCCTACAAGCTCGACGCACTGCCGCTTTCGGCAAACCAGTGGATCAGCTCGCCGCTCACCGTCGCCAAGATGACCGAAGCCCTCGCACCGCAGGGTGCCGATTCGGTGCTGGAGATCGGATGCGGCAGCGGCTATCAGGCAGCCGTGCTGAGCAAGCTCTTTCGGCGCGTCTTTACGATAGAGCGCATCGAAAAGCTGCTCATCGAAGCAAAAGGGCGATTCGAAAGTCTCGGTATCAGAAATATCAACACCCGTTTCGACGACGGCAACCGGGGCTGGCGTACCTATGCCCCCTACGATCGGATCCTCTTCTCGGCTTCGGCCAAAGAGCCGCCGGTACACCTCTTCGACCAGCTCGCGGATGGCGGCATACTTGTTGCTCCGATAGAGGAGGGAGATCGTCAGATCATCACCCGTTTCGTCAAAAACGGCACCAAAATCAAACTGCAGAAGCTGGAGAGCTGTCTGTTCGTACCGGTCAAAGATGGCGTAGAGCGCTGATTGGCTTCCTGGTCCGGATCGAGACGCCTCTGGCTCTCAAACAGGAACGGGAGAAAAAGAATATGCTATCCAGACTACTGCTTGGCCTGCTCGTCATCATCGGCGGGTCACTGCAACTCTATGCGATCGACGCACAATACAACCTACTGAAAAATCCGGGCTTCGAACAGGGCAAAAAATTCTGGGACGCCGACGGATCGACCAAACTCAAAACAACCAAAAAAGCCCATAGCGGACAAAAAGCGATCAGATACAAACAGGGCGGGCTCGCACAGAGTACCGACGCACTGACCGGTATCGACGGGCACAAACGCTTCGTGCTCAGCGGCTACTACAAAAATATCGGCAGTGTCGACGGTATGTGGATGGGTGTCGAATTTGCCGATGCGAACTGGAATACGCTGGGCAGCAGTGAGATCGCACTGGCCAACAGCTATCAGTACATGCCGTTTGCCATCGTCTTCACACCCCCTGCGGGCACCGTCTATATCACCTACTGGACATGGTCCGAAGCACCCGGAGGCGGCAAGACGATACTCGACGATCTCGCCCTCTACCGCGAAGGTGCGACTCCCGGCAACCATCCTCCCCTGCTGAACGCTATCGCCGATCAGCAGAACCATATGGGAGAGGATGTGCAGCTGCAGGTTTCGGCCAGCGATGCAGATCACGATACGATCACCTATGCGGTGCAGGGGCTCGGAGAGGATAGCACGATATTTCTCGATACACAGAGAGGCAGATTTTCCGGTACTGCCGCTCCGAAAGGTACGCTCACGCCGACGGTATATGCACTCGACGGCAGAGGCGGTATCGCAGAGCGGAAATTTCGCTGGACGATTACCGCACCTGCCGTCACGCCCTGCAATATCCTCCAGAATGCCGGATTCGAAGAGAATCTCTTCGGCTGGGATGTCTACAGCGAAGGTACACTGCGCACGACCGATGCCCACAGCGGCAGCTACGCCCTCCGCATCAAAGCCGGCGGGCTGGACCAATTCTCCCAGAGACTGACCGGGCCGGGCACCTATCAATTCAACGGTTTTTACAAAATCAAAGGAGATGTCGACGGTGTATGGGCCGGTATCACGCTCTATGACGAGAACCATCAGCAGATCGGCGGGCAGGAGATCACGCTAAAACCGACCTCTGCATACCGCCAGTTCGTCATCAATGTGACGACGACAAACCATGTACACTATCTTCAGGCATGGATCTGGAGCGAAGGAGAAGGAAAAGTGTTTCTCGACGATCTCAAAGTAAGCACGGCGGCATGCTACAACTATGTCGTGCCCTCTTCACTGCCTCCGGGCGGTATACCCGTCGACAAAGCACCGCAGTTTGTGGTCATCGGCTTCGACGACAATACCAAATCGGAAGGTATCGACTGGGCGATCAACCTCTTCAAAAACAAAAAGAATCACGACGGCAGCGATGCAAGAGTGAGCTTCTATATGAATACGCAGGGCCTGCATGAAGAGATCGAAGACCAGCCTACCCGACTCAAAGCCGCCATGCAGCGCCTGCGTGACAGCGGTCACGAGATCGGCAACCACACCTACGGGCATCACAGTGACATCACCGCCGATACCTGGGAGGGATTCATCCGCAAGATTCTGGGTCTGGATATGAGCAGATGGCGGCAGAAGATGGGCAGAGCCAGCGATGATCTGGTCCATATCGTAGGCGTTGCAAGCAATAAAATATACGGCTTCAGAGCGCCCTATCTGGCATATAATCAGGCGATGTTCGAGTCGATCAAAGCAGAGGGACTGCTCTACGACTGCTCGATCGAAGAGGGATACGCTTCCGATTTCAACGGCACCAACTTCAGATGGCCCTATCAGCTCAATCAGGGCTCTCCCGGCCACAACGAGAGCTGGGCGGCCAATCCCGACAATCCCGATGCCGTGACGATCGGTGCGATTCCGGGACTCTGGGAACTGCCCAACCATGTGCTGATGATTCCCAAGGACAGCGAATGTGCCCGATACGGCATCCCCAGCGGGCTCTGGAGCCGCATGAAATCGCGTCTCTCCTATCTGGAAGGGCACAAAATCACCGGCTTCGACTACAATCTATGGGAAGATGCCGCACTCACCAAAGCGGAGGTGCTCGGCATCCTGAAGTACAACCTCGACCTGAGACTCGCAGGCAACCGTGCGCCGTTCATGTTCGGTGCCCATACGCAGTACTACACCCAGGAGTGGGCACAGGCGAATGCCTCCAATGCGACCTATACCGAAATGCGTGCGGCGATCAGCGAATTTGTCGACTATGCACTCAGCAAGCCCGAGGTGAGAATCCGCCCGGGAATCGATATCATCAACTGGTGCAGCCATCCGGCTGCAATGCAGTAAAGAGAGGAAGACGATGAGATATATTTTTACACTGATAACGATAGCTTTTTTAGCCGGGTGCGGCGGAGGCAACAGCTCCGCCGGTGACGGCCGACAGATGCAGCAGCGCGATGAAGATGTCGCGCTCGATACCGGTGCCAAACGCTATTTCGGCTATCTGGCCGATGCCAGAGTCGATCTCTACGAGCTGGACGGCGACCGGAAGAACCTCCTCTTCAGCGAGCGCACCACGGGAGGCGACAGACTCGATGCGATCGGCAATTTCGATCCGCACCTGCGTGACATGACGAGAGAGAAACGCTACCTCTATGTCGTCAGCGGCGGAGAGAACTGGGATGCAGATCAGGACGGCAAAAAAGATGCAGCTCCCACCCCCAATACGACGACATACCGCGCCGTCTATCAGGGCTACAAAATCAAAGTCGCATGGTGGGGTGATAAAAAATCGGGTGACAACCGCGCCCCTTCGGAGGAGTGATCCGACAGCGGAAGGAGAGACCCTTCCGCATGCTTAGCGCATCGTGCTCTTGATCTGATCGACAAACTCCGTGATATCGTCATGGAGTGCCTGCAGATCCTCTTCGTGCTCCACTTCGTCGGCAAGTATCTGGCTGACGATATCGTAGGTGACGATATCTTTGTCTTTGGTCATCTCCGCGAGATCGGAGTAGGTAGTGATCGCGCACTGTTCGCCTTTGATCGCATCCTCCAGAATCGCCACGACATCGAAATCTTTCGGAGCGTCATAACCGCAATTGGTATGCGTGAACCAATCCTGAGGACTCAGCAGCGGCGTACCGCCCAGCTGCAGGATTCTGCCGGCGACCATATCCGCATGCCTGAGCTCATCGGCTGCATGCTGATCCAGCTCCGCAATCGCGGCATCTTTCATGATCCCCTTGATCACTTTCGATTCGATATAGTACTGATAGTAGGCCAGCCACTCATCCGCATAGGCTCTGTTGAGCAGTCTGATCACCTCCTCTATCTCTATCCCTTTGATAATCGCATTGCCTCGTTTTGCCATCTTTGACTCCTTCTATAATAATTTCAAATAAAATTATAGGGGAACTATCCTTAAATGATAATTATTTTCCTTTACAATATTTATTCTATGAAAACTATTATTAATAATTATTTAAGATTAGGCGTGATATAGTAGACACTATAGGGAAATATAGGGTAGAAGGGGAATCACATGCTACACCACGAACAACGACTCAGAGAGAGCGGTATCAAAGTCACGCCGCAGCGTCTCGCCATCGTCGAAGAGCTGGACGGCCATATTCACCTGAGTATCGACGAACTCTACGAGACGATCAAAAAACGGTTTCCGTCCATTTCACTGGCGACCGTCTACAAAAACATCAATGCGATGATGGAGAAGCAGTTTATCCTGGAGGTGAAAATCCCGGGAGAGAAATCGAAATATGAGCTGGCCAAAGCGCCCCACTCGCATGTCGTCTGCGAAACATGCGGAAAGGTCGAAGATATCGCACTCGATCTGGAGGCCGTGACGCAAAAGGCGGTCAATCTCAGCCACTACGAGATCAGAGAAGAGGTGCTGCTGCTGCGCGGCGTATGCCCGGCGTGCAAAGCTTCATGAAGATCTGATCTCTTTGATCATCAGCTGCGGCGAGACATTGCCGCGAAACTCGTTTTTGGAGATCGTGCAGACCACATCCACGCGTGCGCCGCTGTTGACCTTCTCGGTGAAATTGAAGTGAATCGACTCGAGGGTGACATTGTCACTCGCGAGGATGATCTTCTGGTGGTTGCGGTTCTGTCCGATCACCTTCTCGACTTTGACATAGGCATCTTTGAGGATGAAGCTGGGCATAGGATTGTGCTGCCCGTAGGGTTCGTACGCCTCCAGAATATCGAGCAGCTCGAAATCGATCGCTCTGGGATCGATCTCACCCAGCACTTCGCTTTTGGCGATGAAATCCTCCGGATCGACCGGATCGAGCGACGCCTCCATCCGGGCTTTGAACTCCGGCAGATCCGCCGCCGCCAGTCCCATACCCGCAGCCCCCTTGTGACCGCCGAATCCCTTCAGAATATCGCTCTGTCTGCTGATATGCTCGAGGATGTCGATATCTCCGACGCTTCTCGCACTCCCCTTCGCCACACCGTCGCTGACCGAAAAGACGATCGCAGGCTTGTTGAAGCGCCGACAGAGGCGTGACGCGACGATACCGATCACTCCCTCATGCCACGCCTCTCCCCAGACGACGATGATCTTCTTCTCCGGATCGACCGCTTTGAGCGAAGCGTTGAAGAGCTCCAGCTCGATCTCTTTGCGACGGTTGTTGAGATCGACGATATAGAGCAGCTTCTCCATCGCTTCATGCTCCGTTTTGGCACGCAGCAGCTCATAGGAGAAGGTCGCATCCTCGATCCGCCCCGAGCTGTTGATCAGCGGCGCGATCAGAAAGGAGATATCTTCACTGCGAAAGTGCGTCTTGCGAAAAAACCGGGCGATCACGCGAAAAACGGGGCGTTTTTGCATGTTGAGACGGCGGAGGCCGCTTTTGACCATCGTGCGGTTCATATCTTTGAGCGTCATCATATCCGCCATGATCGCGATTGCGAGCAGATCCAGAAACTTCGTCAGATCGTACTGCAGGCCCATCTCCTCTTTGATCGCTGCACAGAGATACCATGCCACCTGCGCACCGCAGATTTCACTGTTGGGGAAGGGGCATGCCTCCTGTTTGGGGTTGACGATCGCATAGGCATCGGGAACCTTGTCGGGGATATTGTGGTGGTCGGTGATGATGAGATCGATTCCCCGCGCTTTACAGACTTCGGCCGCTTCACGGGCGGAGATACCGTTGTCCACCGTGATGATCACGGCAGCATCGAGCTTCTCGACGATCTGAGGGGAGATACCGTAGCCGTCTTCGAAGCGGTTGGGGATCTTCAGTGTCACCGGCACGCCGATATCTTCGAAGAACTCGGTGATGATGACCGAAGAGATCACACCGTCGGCATCGTAGTCGCCTACCACCGCGATCTTTTCACCCTTTCGGATCGCCGCGGCAATCCTCGCGGCCGCTTTTTGGATATCCTTGAGCTGTGCGGGTGCCGGGATCTGCCCCAGACGGGTGCACTTATCCTCTGCAAACCGGCTGGCAAGCAGGCGCTCGATATCCGCTTTGGTCAATCTCCCTGAATGTGACATCAGTCGTTTTTACTCTGCAGCGCCGCCTCGACGAATCCCAGTATCGCTTCGTTGGGTTTTTTGAGTCTGGAGGTGAATTCGGGATGAAACTGCACGCCCAGAAACCATGGATGATCCTTCAGCTCCACCACTTCGATCAAGCCGTCCGACTCGCCGCTGACGATCAAGCCCTCCTTCTCGAAAGCCGCCCGGTAGGCGGGATTGGCTTCATAGCGGTGCCGGTGTCTCTCATAGATCGTTTTGGCGCCGCCGTAGACGCTGCGCAGCAGCGAACCGGGCTTGGTGTCGCATGCATACTCGCCCAGACGCATCGTACCGCCCAGCGGGCTTTTGTGCGTACGCAGCTGTTTGTTTCCGCTGGCATCGATAAATTCGTCGATCAGGTAGACGACCGGATTTTTGCATTCGGGTTCGAATTCGACCGAATTGACATCCTCCAGCCCCAGAACATTGCGCGCGAACTCCACCAGCGTCAGCTGCATGCCCAGACAGATCCCCAGAAAGGGTATCTTGTGCTCTCTGGCATATTTGATCGCTTCGATCTTGCCCTCTACGCCGCGCTGACCGAATCCGCCCGCGACCAGTATGCCGTCGACATCGCAGAAGAGGTTGCTTTCGCACTCTTCGTCCACCCCTTCGGAGTCGATCCATTTGAGGTTGACTTTGGTATCCAGATGCGCCCCGACATGCACAAACGACTCCGTCAGTGATTTGTAGGACTCTTTGAGATCGAGATATTTTCCCACGAATCCGATCGTCACCTCTTTTTTGGGTGCGATCACATTTTTGACCAGTCCGTTCCACGCCTCCATATCGGGTGTCTTGAGGTCGAGCCCCAGATTTTCGCCGATCGGCGTCAGGATATTCTGAGAGAGGAAGTTGATCGGTACTTTGTAGATCGACCGCGCATCCGCCGCTTCGATGACGGAGTTTTTCTCGACACCGCATGCGGAGGCGAGTTTGAGCCGCACCTCTTTGGGGATCGGCACTTCGGAGCGGCAGATGACGATCTGCGGGGTGATACCGATTCTGCGCAGCTCCTGTACGCTATGCTGCGTGGGCTTGGTCTTGAGCTCGCCGGCGGCTTTGAGAAAGGGCACCAGCGTCAGATGGATATAGAGCGCACGGTTGCGCCCCAGATCGCCGCCCAGCTCGCGGATCGCTTCGAGAAAGGGCAGCGATTCGATATCGCCCACCGTACCGCCCACTTCGACGATCAGGATGTCATGCCCCTCTCCCGCTTTGAGGATGCGCTCTTTGATCTCGTTGGTGATATGGGGAATCACCTGAATCGTCTTGCCCAGATAGTCTCCGCGGCGCTCCTTCTCGATGACGCTGGAGTAGACCTGCCCCGTCGTGAAGTTGTTCTGCTTGGAGAGATTGATATTCAGAAAGCGTTCATAGTGCCCGATATCCAGATCGGTCTCCGCACCGTCCGCCGTCACGAACACCTCGCCATGCTCCAGCGGGCTCATCGTCCCGGGGTCGACATTGATATAGGGGTCGATCTTGAGCATACTGACATCTTTGCCGGTGTGCTTGAGGAGCGTCGCGATACTGGCAGATGCGATTCCCTTACCGAGCGAACTGAGTACGCCGCCTGTGACAAATATAAATTTTGTTTCCTGTTTTGACATGCTTGACCATCCGGGGATTAGAATGGTTTTATTATAGTCAAGCGGGGCTAATATACTGATTAAAAGTCATACTGCAGCCGCATTTGCAAAATGCGCGGATGGTAGTCGTAAAAATCGGCATCCGGGATCACTACGCCGTAATCACACATCACCCGCAGATTGTCGCGCAGGTACCAGTTGAGCCCCGCCGTATAGGCGTACATGTGGCTTTTGCGGTGTTTTTTCTCCTCCAGACCCAGCATGCTGACACGAAACGCCGACTCCAGCGCACCGTACCCGCCCCGCCCTACCACAGAGGAGGGGTGTAAGCGGCCGAAGAGCGAGTCGCGCTTCTTGTAGCGCCGCATATCGTCGGTGAGGAAGTATGCCAGCTGCAGATAGCCTCCTCCCATCGTATAATCCTCATCGTCACGGGTGTAGGCTTTGGTCAGGACATACTCCGACTGCAGGGAGAATCGGCGGTTCAGATAGAGCGCTTCGAGCCCGATTCGGTTGGTGCGTCGGATATGTTTGAGTTTGCTTCGGATATATTTTTCACTGCTCAGATGCGACTCCGCCCTGCCGTAGAATTTCAGACGCGCATCGTGCAGCTTTTCATATGCCGTGGCGATCCCCAGATGCAGGAGATTGTGCTTTTCGAAGTAGTAGGCATGCACCGCCCGCGCGACCACCCCCAGACGCGCATCGTCGCTGCCGTAATCGTTGACGGAGCGGTTGAAACAGCCTGCCGAGAGATGCAGATTGTGCGCCCGGTAGTGGTTGAAATAATCCGCCACGATCCCCAGCTTGCGTCCCGACATGAAGATATCGGGAAGCGCACGCTCCATGAAGGTGTTGTATTTGGAGCTGGTGAGCGCCTCCAGACCGAACGGCTCTTTGATATTTCCCGTTTTGACGAAAAAGTGCCCGGAGGGGCGGTAGAGCAGATAGAGATCTTTGAAGGCTCCGCCATGGCGCAGGCTGTATTCGATCTCGTATCTCCACCGCGATGCGATCGCTCCTTTGAGAAAGAGCCTCGCCCTGCGAATCTCCGTATCGTCGCTGCTGTATGTCTCCTCATCGACATGCGCATAATCGAGAACCAGTTGTCCGCCCATCCTCCAGCTGCGCGCCGGCCGATCCTCACCGGCACAGAGAGACCAGAGCGAACCGCTCAGAAGCATCAGCAGCAGAATTCGTCTGTACATTTCAGAGAGACTCCGTCTGCGTCGTCTCCATACCGCCCGTATCGGAGGTATCGATGCTGTGCAGTGCCGCTATCGCGGTAATCGCGCTGATCACCAGGCCGATCGCAAAGACGGTATAGGCGCGTCGCAGCCAGAGATATTTGAGCTGAATCTCCTTGCCGAGAATATGCAAATGCTTGATGATATGGGTATGGGTCAACTCCTGCGAGCTGATCACTTTGACGACATTTTCGACATACTCCGCAGGAGAGAGATTGGCCATATCCTGAAAATAGAGTACCGAGCAGTAGTCCTGATGGTATTTCTTGTGCAGGAGCTGATCTTTGAAGCGGGGGCGTATCGCCATGACCGCGAAGGTGATGGAGAAGAGCGCCGTCAGGATGATCGCGCTGAAGACATAGACCATATTTTCGTCACTGATCTGAAAGCCCGATGCCGTGATGATCACCGTCAGGATGAAGCCGTTGACGGAGATCAGGATGCTCGCTTTGGTATCGGCGAGCGATGTCAGCTCGAGATTGGAGCGCAAGGCATTGCGAAAGAGTGTCTCGACGGTGCGCGAAGTCTTTTTGGGGATCGTCCCCTTTCGCCTGTCGCGACCGCTGCGTTTGCGCCGCTCTAGCATCACTTGTGTCATACGCTTCTCCGAATTCTTAATTATAGTAGTATCGGATATTACGGAAATTATTTTACAGTTTCTGAAAGAGCAGAATCGTCTTGTCGCTTTGGGTCGAAAAGAGCGCGACATCATGCATCCCGATCAACCGCATCGGTGACAGCGCAGCGATCTCGTCGATCGTGTGATAGTACTGCAGGATCGTCGCCTGCTCCTTCTCGAAGCAGCTCCCCTTTTGGGTGAAGAGTGTCATCTCCGTCTCGAGGATCCCCTCGTCGAAGCTTGCATCGATCGCCAGAAAACGCTCCGCTTCATCGACGATCATGCTGCCCGCCGCGACATCTTCGAATCCATGCAGCGTATTGATGTCGCACATGAAGTATCCGCCTGCATGCAGATGCCTCTGGACATCCTCCAGAAAGGTCGCCAGCGTCGCTTCTGGCATATAGTTGAGCACATCCGCCACCGCCACAATCAGATCGAACTTCTCCCCGACGGCATGCAGCTCGCAGTGTCTGGCATCCAGCCCCTTCGCGCGTGCGATTTCGACCATCTGCGCACTGATATCGATGCCGGTCGCATCGTACCTCTGCGAGAGACGCTCCAGCAGCTTGCCGTTGCCGCATCCCACATCCAGCAGACGCCGCACATCCAGCTTTGCAATCAAGTCGATATAGGTGTCGTAGAGGCTCTCATACGCATCGTAAAAGCCGATCATCGGCTCGATTCTGGCATACAGATCGAGGTTTTCCATACTGCTCTCTTTTAACTTTTTTCTTTTAATCACAACCATTGTATCATGTCCGCCGATCATTTTTCTACAAGGTTTGCAAAGTGCCGTTATGGGCGTTTATCTATAGTGCAGTGCTTTTTCTGAGTGCGATTTTTACGATTTTTCTCGCACGAAACCATTCACCGGTCTATATCCTCGGAGAACTCGCCAGCGGCCTCTTCGCCGTCGGATTTTTCTTGATCCATTACGGAGTGTTCCCCTACCCGCCGACGCTGCTGACACCGCTGATGATGCTCGCATTTATCCTCTTTCAGGAGCTCTGGGTCAATCGTGAGCTCTACGATCTGCTCTCACTGCAGCATGTACCCGAACAGGAGCAGCGGCGCATGCTGATCGTCGTCCCACTGACGACGATTCTCTTTCTCGCACCGTTCGTCTGGGTCGTTTTGCAGGTTTTCAAACACTACTTTTCGCCGTCGATCTGACGCACATGAAATGAGTATCGGTGCAGTTCGCACCGTCCGTACCGTTCGATACGCTCCAGATGCGCCGCCGTGCCGTATCCTTTGTGATTTCTGAACCCATACTGCGGATAGTCGGCGTCGACCTGTGTCATATAGCGGTCTCTGCTCACCTTGGCCAGTATACTCGCCGCACTCACTTCCGCCACTTTGCTGTCCGCCTTCACGACCGCCTGCACACCGAGAATACCGAAATTGGTATTGCCGTCCATGATGGCTATCTGAGGCTCCAGCTTCTCCAGTATCCGTTCGATCGACTCCGCCATCGCACGCGACAGCCCGATCTCGTCGATGCGCCGGTTGTCGGTGAATACGATCTCGTAATCACTCGCTGCGACGATCGTGGCATAGAGCGCTTCGCGCTTCGCTTCGGTCAGCTTTTTGGAGTCGTCCAGACCGTCGATTTTGCGATGCAAAACGACACCCGCCACCACCAGCGGCCCTGCCAGCGCACCGCGTCCCGCTTCATCGATACCACACAACATAGCTGTTCCCTTTCTTCCCAAAATCGATCGAATTTCCGACAACCCTACTCTATTGTTGATTAAAAATCGTTGTTTCGTCGATTCTTTTATTACCACCGACCGATAAAGGAGTATCGATGAGACCCACCCGCACGATCCACGCCAAAACCGCCGCACTGCTCTTATGTACCGCACTCATGACAGGATGCGGAGGGGGCAGCACACCGCCTGCCACCCAGTCACTGCAGACAGAGGGCGCCACACAAAACGGCAGCCAGCAGAGCAGCGACAAACAAAACCAGACCGATAACGACTCCCTCCGGGAGGCACTCTCCGGAGTCAAGACGAGAGGCCCGGCCAAAGATGTCACATCATCCAAAGATGCACTCTTTGTCGCGGAGGGGGACAAAGGGGTCGAGATTATCAAGATCGGATACAAGGACCGTATCGATCATGAAGTGCTCTCGACGATCACCGGTATCAACGCCACCTTCGTCACCCTCTCGGCGGACAAAACACGCCTCTATGTCCAGAACAGGGAGGGATTCGTCAATATCTACAATATCAGCGACATTCACCATCCGGTCAGAGAGAGAACCGTCACGGCAGAGAGCCTCAGGCTCGATCCCGTCAGCAGAGACGGCCGATACCGATTCGTCGCCGAAAAGGAGAAAGGGCTCTGTGTCTACGACATCTCCAACCCCGCGACACCGCAGCGTATAGCGCAATACGGCCAGCGGCCCGTCTATGCCGTCGTGCTGCTCGACGACGATACCCGGGCACTCACCGCGACCAAAACCGACGGTGTCGATCTGCTCGACATCACCGATCCCGCATCGATCAAAAAGATCGGCCACCATCCGATAGCGGGCGAGACACTCGGCCTCTCCGTCAATGCATCCAAGGGGTTGCTCTTCGTCGCCAGAGGAGATGCCGGCGTCAAACTCTATGATCTGAAAATCTTCCTCGCCCAAAGCCGCTGACAGACCCGATATGCACTGCGACGATCACAGTTGCAGTGCCCAGCTCCAGAAGGGGAGCACTTCGCAGCCGATTCCCGATACCTCAAACTGCATCTGTGTCCCCATCGTCACGCCGTATATCTTTTCGATCCCCAGCTTCGCGAACGCCTCGCTCCCCTTTTCGACCCTTTTGACCAGGACCTCCTCGGAGATAAAAGGAAGCGACAAGATCGCGATCTTCTGCTCAGGCAGATAGAATTCGGCACGCTCGGTATAGAAGATCTCATATCCCCTTTTGTAGAGCTCCAGAAAGAGCATATTTTCGAATCTGCGTATAAAATCCTTCTCGAAGCTGAGCGCGCCGCGAATCGCGAAATCGATCATGTAGAGCTTTTTCTGCGTGCTCTTCTGCCCATATTTGTCGACCATGAAGATCACCTCTTCATTCTGCAGTTTTCGCGTATAGTCGTAAAACTTGTCTTTGGAGATTTTGTGGTGCTTCTTGACGAGGTTGAACATCGCGAAGACCGACACCAGCGTCCCCTGTCGCAGGGCGAATGTCTTGAGTATCTCCAGCTCCACGGGCGTGGTATAGTAGGAGCTGAGCAGATGCTGAAATGTCTGCACGAAAGCGAACCGCGACACATCGAGCATCTGCGGGAAAGTGCCGACATTGGCATAGTGCCCGAAGATCTGCTCTACATCGCCCCCTTTTTTGTCAAATGCGATGAACTCTTCGAAATCGGGCGGATAGAGAGAGAGGTGGGCGAAGCCCTGCAGATCGAAATCCCGCTGGCTGGTCGTGATGATGATGCGTCTGCACTGCGGCAGCGGAAAGGCGAAGTCGAGATTCTCCAGCACCAGCAGCTCGATCTTCGGATGCGCCTGCAAAAAGGCATCCAGATGCGCGGCGATCGACGCATCGATACGCACATCGGCAAAATCGATATAGAGGAACTGCTCCTTTTTGTAGGTCGAAAGCAGATCGAGAATGAGGTAGGTCTTGCCGCTGTGGCGGGGGCCTTTGAGAATGATCTTGTCTCCCTCGAGGCGCACTTTGCGTACGGTAAACGCGATCTTTTTCACCTCCTGTTCGTAGAGGACTTCCAACCGATTCATGAACTTTTCGTCCTTTAATTTTTATGAAATACTATTTTTAGTATAATCGCGCACTTTTATTACCGCAGACTACCGAATCGCCAACGAGGAACACTATTTGATCAACTTAAGAAATTATACAGCGCAAAACATAAAAAACGATCTGCTTTCGGGCATGGTCGTCGCCGTCGCACTCGTGCCCGAAGCGATCGCATTCAGCTTCATCGCAGGCGTCAGTCCGCTGGTGGGGCTCTATGCCGCTTTCATCATCGGGCTGGTCACTTCGCTGCTCGGCGGCAAACCCGGCATGATCAGCGGTGCGACGGGGGCGGTCGCCGTCGTATTCGTCGGGCTGGGTGTCGCCGTGGCGAAGATGCATCCGGGCCTCTCCGGAGAAGAACTCTCGCTGCTCATCCTGCACTATATCTTTCTGACGACGATCTTCGCCGGGATCTTTCAGATACTCGTCGGTGCATTCAAGCTCGGAAAGTTCATCCGCCTCGTACCCCAGCCCGCGATGTTCGGCTTCGTCAACGGTCTGGCGATCGTCATCGCGATGGCACAGCTGAAGTTCTTCAAACCCTCCGACTACGAAGCGCTCGACTCATTCACGGAGGTATTGAAGGCTTCATGGCACGAGAATTACTGGATGTATATCATCGTCCTCGTCACGATGGCGATCATGTACTATCTGCCGAAATTCACCAAAGCGGTCCCTGCGGGGCTGGTAGCGATCGTCACCCTGACGGCGATCGTCTACTTCGCCGGCATCGACACCAGAACCGTCTCCGATCTGGCCGATATCCGGGGATCTTTCCCCCGCTTCGTGATGCCCGATCTCTCGCTCCTGAACTGGGAGAGTCTCAAGCTCATCCTCCCCTATGCCGTACTGGTCGGTCTGGTAGGCTTGATCGAATCGCTGCTGACGCTCTCGGTACTCGACGAGATGAGCGGCACGCGCGGCAGCGGCAACAAAGAGTGCGTCGCGCAGGGGTGCGGCAATATCGCCAGCGGCTGTTTCGGCGGGATGGCGGGCTGCGCGATGATCGGTCAGAGTATCATCAACTTCAGCTCCGGCGGTCTGGGGCGGCTCTCCTCCTTTACCGCGGCGGTCCTGCTGATACTCTTCGTCGTCAGCCTGAGCGGGCTGATCGGCATCATTCCCGTCGCGGTACTGGTGGGAATCATGTTCATGGTGAGTATCGGGACATTCGAATTCAGCTCCATCAGCCGTATCAAATATATGCCCAAAGCCGATGCGTTCGTACTCATCATGGTGACGATCATCACGGTGATGTTCGATCTGGCCGTTGCGGTCATCGCCGGTATCGTCATCTCCGCACTTGTATTTGCGTGGCAACATGCTAAAATATACTCCAGAAGCCGCATCGAACAGGACGGAACCAAAGTCTACGAGCTGGAGGGGCCGCTCTTTTTCGGTTCGGTCACATCGTTCAACGAGCAGTTCGATATCGCGAACGATCCCGATCGCGTCGTGCTGGACTTCAAAAATGCGCGGGTGATGGACATCTCGGGCGTCGAAGCGATCGATGCGATCACGAAAAAGTACAAAGAGGCGGGCAAAGAGCTGCTCCTGCGCCACCTGAGCAAGGATTGCAAAAACCTGCTCAAAGAGGCGGGCCCCTACTGTACCTATGCAGAGGATGATCCGACCTACAAAGTCGCAGCCAATCTATAAAAACCAACCAAGGAGATGCCATGACACCTGTGGAAGATGTACGCAAAGAGATGAAAAAGTACGAGACATGCAGAAACGATTTCTATGCACTGTTCGACAATGAGATACCCAAACAAGCCAACGGACTCTACGATTTCGAAAATGCGCCGAAACTCGATGCCAAAGAGGTCTACGATCTCTTCTTCAAACTCGACTATCAGGCCAGAAAACTGCGTGGCCTGCTGATCGAAGCCAGAGATATCAAAGTCGGATAATTGTCCCGGATCACCCTCAGCAAAAGCGCCTTTTTCGACAATCTGACGCTTTTGTCACGCAAGCTCGGCGGCCCGGAAAAGCTTGCCATCGTACTCAAAGACAACGCCTACGGGCATGGATTGATGCAGATGGCGGAGCTCTCACGGGATTTCGGCCTCACGAGAGCCGTCGTGCGCACCTTCGCCGAAGCGGAAGCGATACGCGATCTCTTCGACCATATCCTCATCCTCAATCCGCAGCCGCCCTACATCGATGATCCCCGCTACGCGCTGACGATCAACGACCTCGCTCAGCTCGACCGACTCCCGCCGCACACCGCCGTCGAGCTCAAGGTCGATACCGGCATGCATCGAAACGGTATCCATCGTGAAGATCTGAAGCGTGCATTTCTGCTCGTCTCAGAGAGATCCCTGCGGCTCAGAGGGGTCATGACCCACTTCCGCAGTGCCGACGAGCTGGGTGCGACACTCTTCTGGCAGATACGGCAGTGGCGATCGATCAAAGAGGAGGTCACGACACTCTGCAAAGAGTGCGATATGCCACTCCCGCACTTTCACTCCGCCAACAGCGCTGCGACGCTGCGACTGAAACATTACGAAGACGATTTCGCCCGATGCGGTATTGCCGCCTACGGCTACCATGAGATGCATCCCGCCTTCGGGACATACCCCCTGCGACCGGTCATGCGGCTTTATGCGGACAAAATCACCACGCTGAAACTGCAAAAAGGCGAACGGATCGGATACGGAGGGTGCTTCAGAGCCGATCGGGAGATGGTCGTATCGACATACGATATCGGATATGGAGACGGGTTTTTGCGGTATGACGGATCGGGAGAGATGGTGATCAACGGTCGGAAGATACTGGGCAAAATCTCGATGGACAGCTTCTCTGCGGAGGGTGCGGAGGAGGCGATCGCCCTGATAGGAGATGCGAAAGAGATCGCGCACCGGTTCGGCACGATCTCCTACGACATTCTGGTCAAATTAAATCCTGCGATTCCCAGAACTATAGTGGATTAGGGATATCTGCATTGCTTTCGGTCTCGCCGAAGTATCCCATGATACCGGGACTCAGATGCACGATATTCTCATACCCCATGTTGCGCAGTGCATACATCACCTGCCCCGTTCTGCTGCCGGTACGACAGTAGAGTACGACCGGCTTCTCCTTGAGCTCTTCGAAAATATGCAGCTTGTTGTTCATCATCGAAGTGGGTACGAGCATATCGGCCCCTTTGATGCTTCTGTCGGTGAATTCGAACACTTCCCTGACATCCATCAGTACGAAATCGATCTTCCCCTCTTCACGCGCTTTGAGCAGCGTCTCCAGCTCCTGAGAGCCAAGCTGTGGGTTTTTCAGCATCGTTTCGAGTTCTTCTTTGCTATATTCCATATTTTTCCCTGCCTATATGATTTTTTTAAACCCGGATATTAGCATAAAAATAATAGAATAGCAATATGTATCATTACAGATTTGACGAATTTATACCGGACATTGATCGTTTTGTCACCCGGATGGGCAGTTATCGGCCCGACGCGATCGTCGCGATCGCCCGCGGCGGTGTTACCCTGGGCCACTTTCTCGCAGAAAAGCTGAACCAGCGAAATCTCTATACGCTGAATTCAATACATTATGATGATACAATCAGGCTCGAAGATATCCGGCTGCACAACATACCCGATCTCTCGGATGCCGAATCGGTACTGGTCGTCGACGACATCGTCGACAGCGGCGACACGATGCAGGCGGTGATCGCCACCCTGCAGGAGCGATATCCCGATACAACATTCAAGACCGGTGCCCTCTTCTACAAAGAGGATGCCCGTTTCCAACCCGATTTCAAAGTCAGGAGGGCGGAGGAGTGGATTCGCTTCTTCTGGAACCTCGATGCACAAGGAGAGAGATGAGACTTCAGGTATACCATATCGATGCGTTTGCAGAGCGCGTTTTTAAAGGCAATCCTGCGATTGTCTGCCCGCTCGAGAGCTGGCTCGATGAATCGGTGATGCAGCAGATCGCAGCGGAAAACAACATGAGCGAAACCGCGTTTTTCGTCAAAGAGGCGGAGGG
This sequence comes from uncultured Sulfurospirillum sp., assembly GCA_964384355.1. Classification (GTDB taxonomy): domain Bacteria; phylum Campylobacterota; class Campylobacteria; order Campylobacterales; family QNZT01; genus QNZT01. Next base: position 18,596 of record CAYLLC010000024.1, read on the forward strand.
GTATCGTATCCGCTGGTTCTCTCCGCTCAGAGAGGTCGAGCTCTGCGGGCATGCGACACTCGCCAGCGCATTTGTGATCTTCAACTATCTTGGCGAAAAGCAGGACGAGATACGCTTCCTCTCCAGAGGCGGAGAGCTGCGCGTCACGAAAGCCTCCGACGGCGCCCTGACACTCATCCTCGATGCCAAAATGCCCACACCCGACAGCGAATATCTCACCCTCTTCAACGCCACGATCGGCGAAGAGCCGATTCAGGTACTTCGCGGGCTCGACTATATCCTCATCTACGACAGCGAAGAGACGATCCGCAACATCAAACCCCGCTTCGACGCACTCAAGAGTATCGATCTGCGCGGCATCTGCATCACGGCACGCGGTGAAGAGAAAGATTTCGTCTATCGCTTTTTCGCCCCGAAACTCGGTGTTGACGAAGATTTTATCACCGGATCCGCATGCAAATCGCTCGCACCCTTCTGGGCGAAGGTCCTGGGCAAAAATCGGCTCGAATCGGCCCAACTCTCCCCGCGGGGCAGCGATATCAGCTGCGAACTGATCGAAGATGAGACCAAAGTCGCCATCACGGGCAAAGCAACACTCTACATGAAAGGCGAAATCTACCTACCTTGAGAGGTACTTCTCCTCATCCAGAAGCACCTGATAGATCCGCACCAGCGAGATGAAAAAGGTCGTGATCGCCGGCCCGATAATCACACCCCAGAAGCCGAATGTCGTCAATCCTGCGATGATCGAGAAGAAGATGACCAGAGGGTTGATTTTGGAGGGTGACTCGATCATCAGCCGGTTGATTTCGTTGATGATCAGCGGCTTGATAAAGGTGTCGGCGATGATCGAAATCATGATGATCGAATAGAGTGCGATCACCCATGCGCCGAAGCTGTCTCCGATGGAGAGCTGATAGATACTCAGCGGTACCCACATCAACGCACCGCCGATCAGCGGGATCAGCGACGCGAAACCGTAGAGAATACCGAAAAGCAGGCCGTCATATCCGTATGCCATCGCGATGATCGCGAAGAGCGCACCTTCGAAAATCGCCGTCACCAGCGTCGAATAGAAGACGATATTCATGACACTCGAAATCTCCTGAAAAAAGGCGCTGTTCTCATCGAACGGGAGAATCCCCTTCAGAAAGCGCACCAGCTCCAGCCGATAGTAGTTGGCGAAGAAGTAAAAGACCAGGATCATCACCATGTCTTTGAGAAAACCGGCGCTGTTTTTGAGCACGATCGTCATGTATTTGACGATACTCTTGGCGATCTCCTGCGAATTGATACTATCGAGGAATGCTTCGATCTGCGGCTTGAGCGGCCCCATCAGATCGGGCACCTGCAGATGGTTTTTGACATTGACCATCTTGTCGATGATCGATGCGTCGAAGTGCTTGAGAATATCGGAGAGCGAGTTGAGCGCGTAGACGACGGGTGCGAAAAAGAGCAGCCCCAGCAGCAGCGTCAGCACGATGGAGCGAAGCAGATTGTTGTGGATGTAGCGCTCCATCGCCCGATTGAGATTGCTTGTCGCCAGCGCGAGCAGCGAAGCGATGAAGAGCGGGAGCCAATAGGGCTGGTAGAGGTACCAGACCCAGTAGAGCACAAAGATAAAGAGGCCCAATAGAAAATATTTTCTATTCACGCCTGCTCCCCGTCGAAAAGTGTCGCCTGCTCGCCCCGCTGCGGAGGCGTCAGCCGAAAGAGTTCGTAGCTTTTTGGCGTCGCGATGCGCCCCCGTGCCGTCTTTTCGATATATCCGTTGGCGATCAGATAGGGTTCGATCACATCTTCGATCGTCCCCTCGTCCTCGCTCAGTGTCGCAGCGATCGTCCCCAGTCCCAGCGGCCGCCCTTTCGCCTGAATCAGAAGCTCCAGAAAGCGTATATCCATCTCGTCGAATCCCCGCTCATCCACCCCCAGCTCGTCGAGTGCCTGACGGGAGCGCTCCAGAGAGATCTCCTCCTCGTCCATCACCTGCGCATAGTCGCGGATACGCTTGAGCAGCCGCAGTGCGATACGCGGCGTACCCCGGCTCCTGCGCGCAGTCTCCAGACATGCGTCATGCTGCGCCAGACACCCCAGCTTGAGCGACGCCTTTTTGACGATCTGCGCCAGATCCTGCGCCTCGTAAAACTGCAGGCGAAAGTGCATGCCGAAGCGATCCCGAAGCGGTGAAGAGATCATCCCCGCCCGTGTCGTCGCACCGATCAGCGTGAAACGGGGCAGATCGAGCTTGATCGTCTGTGCTGCCGGTCCGCTGCCGATGATGATATCGAGCCTGAAATCCTCCATCGCCGGATAGAGGATCTCTTCGATCGC
>CAYLLC010000025.1:0-17314 GCA_964384355.1 uncultured Sulfurospirillum sp.
TTCAAAGACGGCAGTGCGACACTCGTGACGATGGGCGTCGCGTACAGTTACTGATACGGGAAGGGGTCAACGCCCCAACCCAAAAACATTGGAGAGGGTATTGATATAGTTGAAGTAGGCTGCGATGCGTACCGCCTCCAGGATCTCCGCTTCGCTCCAGCCTGCGGCTTTGACGGCGTCGATATCCTCCTGCGTCGTTTTGTAGTTCTCCTTTTTCGCCGCATGCAGCGCCAGTCGCAGCAGTGCTTTCTCCTTTTCGTCGGTATCGATCGCATCGATGCCCTGCAGCGTCTCTTCCACTTCCGATTCGCTCATGCCGAGCATCTTCGCGATATTTTTGTGGACATCGACACACATTTTGCAGTGGTTCTCCAGCGAGACCAGCAGCGCGATGCGCTCTTTGATGCTGTAGGGCAGCAGTGTCTCTTTGAGCAGAAAGCTCTGTACCATGTTGTCGGTGGCGAAGTAGAGATCCTTGTCCAGCGCCAGCAGTTCGAAGATCTCTCCCAGTTGGCCGCTCTTTTCGAGAATCGGCTTCGCACGCTCCTTGATCTCGGGGATCATCTCCTCATATTTGCACAGTTTGATATAGGCCATGACGATACTCCTTTTTTTGCGCGCAGTATAGCACAAAACTGTTGAGTTTTTATAACTATTTGTTATCTTTGAAAAGCAGATTGAAGCGCTGCAGAAATTGGAGCGGATCGACCTGTACGCCGTGGACTCTGGCAGAGAAGTGCAGGTGCGGGCCCGTCACCCTGCCCGTCGCACCGGCATATCCGAGCAGATCGCCCGCCTCTACGAAATCCCCGACCGACACGGCGAAACGGCTCAGATGGTAGTACCCCGTATAGAGCCCCTCCCCGTGATCGAGGATGACGGAGTTTCCGGCGAAGAAGCGGCGTTTGGCCAGTACCACCCGCCCCGCTCCGACCGCTCTGATCGGCGTACCGGCCGCAGCTCTGAAGTCGGTGCCGGAGTGGTAGCTCTTGAGGATGCCGTTGAAGAGACGGCGGGTACCGAAGGCACTGGTGATCTTGCTCTGCAGCGGATAGCAGAGTGGCGTATCGGGAAAGAGTCGCGGCGTCTCGGTGCGGTAGATGCGCATCGCCTCTCTCTGCTCCCGTGCGATGCGCCTGCGGTTTTCGGGAGAGATTCTGGCACGGGAGGGCGCGACATGCAGTTTCTCGCTTCGGTATCTGCCTGCTTTGATTCTGATCGAATAGGCATGGTAGTGTTTCGTGCCGCGGACGATGCGGACGACGACCAGTCTGCTGCGTTTGGGAGTGGCATAATAGGAGAGCGGAATCAGTGCGTAGAAGTTGCGCCCTTTTTGGTAAGGATTGCGGTAGACCGGATAGCGATGCCCTTCGAAAGCGACATAGAGGCGATCGATCTTCGGCTCGTCCCGGTCGGCATGCAGCCGTACGCAGATCGTACCGGCATTGACGACACTGCGGGGATAGACGGAGATATCGACGCTTGCAGCGAGCGTCATCCCCAGCCAGAGGCAGCACCAGAGGAGCCCTCTCACAGCGAGACTCCCAGCCTCGCCGCCAGCGCTTCGGCACTCGGGAGTGCATCGGCATGCGCATCGAATCCCCATGCCACCAGCAATCCGTCGATGCCTGCGGCTCTCGCGGCGAGGATATCGCGTTCGCCGTCACCGATCATCACGAACTTTTCAGGCGGCACATCGCCGTAAAAATCGACGATCTTTTCGATCATCTGCGGGTGCGGTTTGGGTCGGTCGACATGATCGCCGCACAGCAGCGTGTCGAAGTGCTTTGCGATACCGAGCGCCTCCAGCAGCGGTGCGGCGGAAGCTTCGTAGGCGTTGGTCGCGACCGAGAGGCGGTGGGTGCGGGAGAGCTTCTCGAGCAGCTCGGCGATACCGTCGTAGAGGCGGCTCTGGAGATGGTGGTGCTGCAGATAGTAAGCATGAAAGAGATCGATATGGCGCTGCTCGAACTGCGGCGTGCCGTAGAAAAATTGCGCGGCATGCAGCGAAGTGTCGTTGATGGCGTCGGTGATCCGCTTTTTTGGCATCGGCTCCAGACCGATCTCGCCTCTGACATAGTTGATCGTATTGGCGAGCAGCTCGGAGCTGTCGACCAGCGTACCGTCCATATCGAAGATCAGGTGTGTTTTAGTTCGCATGTCAGCGCCTCTCTGGTGATGATGTCGGCCATCTCTTCACTCGCATCGATGATGTGGCGGATGCCGAACGATTCGATGATCTTCCTGTGGCTCTCGTTGCGCACTTTGACGATCGTGTTGATATCGGGATCGATGCCGACGATCGCTTCGCAGACCTGACGGATCTTGGCAGCGTTTTCGAGTGCGACGATGACGGCGAGCGACGCCTTCACGCCCAGCGCTTCCAGCGTCTGACGCTGCATCGCATTGGCCAGAAAGATCTTCTCCCCTGCCGCTTCGCCCTTCTTGACCAGATCCATCTCATGCTCGATGACGATGTAGTTGATCCCGTAGTTTCTGAGTCTGGCGGCGACCTTCTCGCCGATCGGGCCATATCCGATGATGATGACATGGTCCGAAAAACCGCTCGACTGCATGACGAACTCCGGCTGCGGCTCTTTGAAGAATCGGTCCGCGAGCGACTTGATGTTTTTGAGGATGAAGGGGGTCAGGACCATCGACAGAACGACCGTGATGATCAGAATCTGGTCGACCTTGCCGTCGATCAGACGGTTCTGAAATGCCAGAGCGAGGATCGCCAGCGAAAATTCACCGATCTGGCAGAGCGCAAGCGCACTCTTGAAGCTGGTGCGGTACTGCGTGAAGGGGATCAGAACCGCGAAGAGAATCAGCGCCTTGAGGAGCATCGTCGCGATCAGCAGCCCCAGAATGACATACCACCACGCAAAAATCGTCGAGAGGTCGATCTGCATGCCGATCGTCACGAAGAAGATCCCCAGCAGTATATCGCGAAACGGCACCAGATCCGATTCGATGCGGTATTTGTAGCGGGTATCGGCGATCGTCATGCCCGCCAGAAAGGCGCCCAGCGAATAGGTGAAGCCGAAGAGATGCGCGATATAGGAGGCGGAGACGACGATAAAGAGCATCGCGATCAGAAAGATCTCTTCGGAGTTGGCAGAGGTGATCCAGTCGAAAAAGCGCTCGATGAACATCTTGCCCACGACGAAGAGAATCAAAAAAACGACGATCGCATCGAAGAGCGTCCGCCACAGCAGCGCCACGACCGAATGGGTCTCGGAGGTGAAGATCGAGAGCATCAGCAGAATCGGGATGACCGCCAGATCCTGAAAGAGCAAGATACCCAGCGTGACACGGCCGTAACCGCTGTGGATCTCGGCGTTTTCGTTGAGGATCTTGAGCACGATCGCCGTCGAGGAGAGCGCCAGTGCGAAGCCGAGGACAATCGCGCCTTTGCTTCCGATACCGAAGAGCCAGTATCCCGCAGCGGTAAAGAGAAGCCCCGTGACGAACACCTGCAGAAAGCCGAAGAGAAAGACTTCGCGCTTCATCGCCACCAGATGCGAGACGGAGAACTCCAGACCGATCGTGAACATCAGAAAGACGATACCGAACTCGGCCAGATGGTTGAGCTGGTCGCTCTCGATATGCTGCAGGCCGAAAAGATAGCTGATCGCGAGCCCCGACAGGATATAGCCGATGATCGTCGGAATGCCAAACCGCTTCAGCATGACATTGAGTACCGTCGCGATAAAGACGGTCGTGATGAAGATCGGCAAAAGGCTCTCCACGATTTCTCCCTGAATAATAGATATAGTAATAACTATTGTAGCATTAAACATATTGAAGTATAATTAACAGAATTAAGGAAATATTGATGAAGCGATACCTGATAGTGATACTTTTGACAGTGACGACGATACTGCATGCGGCACCCAAACCGCGCCTGCAACTCCTCTATGTCGAGATGGAAGCATGCCCGTGGTGCCATCGCATGAATGCCGAGATCTTTGAAAATCCGAAGATCGCATCGAAACTCGCGGCGATGTACGAGATCAAAAAACGCTACAAAGGGGCGCCCGACCTCCCCGCTTTCGCCAAACCCAGATACTACCCCACCACCTATATCCTCTCTCCCGACGGCAAAAAGGTGCTCGACGAACTGCCCGGCTACATGGAACCCGGGCGATTCCTCGACTATCTGCAGGAGCTCTACGCACTCGAGAACGAATCCGACAATACCGATTGAGGGCTCACAGCGCCTCTTTACCCGTTTTTGGCTAAAATCGCGCAAAATTCAAACCTTTACAAAGAGAGTTTATGAGCGAGAAAAAATCGGTATACAACCCGCAGGATACGGAACAGCGATACTACAAAATCTGGGAAGAGCGCGGCTACTTCGAGATCGACGGCAACAGAGAGATTCAGCAGGAGGGGAAAAACTTCTGCATCATGATGCCCCCGCCGAATGTCACCGGCGTGCTCCACATCGGACATGCGCTCACCTTCACCCTGCAGGATATCATGACCCGCTACAAGCGGATGGACGGCTACCGCACCCTCTGGCAGCCGGGGCTCGACCATGCCGGTATCGCGACGCAGAATGTCGTCGAAAAGCAGCTGCTCGCGGAGGGCAAGACCAAAGAGGAGATCGGCCGTGAAGCATTCCTCAAAAAAGTGTGGGAGTGGAAAGCCTACAGCGGCGGCGAAATCTTCAAGCAGATGCGCCATCTGGGTATCTCGCCCGCATGGAGCCGCGAGCGCTTCACGATGGATGAAGGGCTCAAAAACGCCGTGCGCAAAATCTTCGTCAAACTTTACGAAGAGGGGCTGATCGTACGGGGCAACTACATGGTCAACTGGTGTACCCACGACGGTGCACTCAGTGATATCGAAGTCGAGTATGAGGATACCGCCGGCAAACTCTACCATATCCGCTATCCGCTCAGCGACGGCAGCGGCGCGGTGACGGTCGCGACGACCCGTCCCGAGACCTACTTCGGCGATACCGCCGTCATGGTCCATCCCGACGACGAACGCTACAGAGACCTGATCGGCAAAAAGGTGAAACTGCCGCTGATCGACAGAGAGATCGAGATCATCGCCGACGCGCATGTCGACAGGGAGTTCGGTACCGGTATCGTCAAAGTGACACCCGCACACGACCCCAACGACTACGAAGTGGGCAAGCGGCACGATCTGGAGTTTATCACCTGTTTCGACGACCGGGGCTATCTCAACGAAGTGTGCGGCGATTTCCGGGGGATGGAGCGTCTCGAAGCGCGCGATGCCATCGTCCAGCGGCTGCAGGAGGCGGGATTCGTCGAAAAGATCGAAGAGCATACCCATCAGGTGGGCCACTGCTACCGCTGTAAAAATGTCGTAGAGCCCTACATCTCGAAGCAGTGGTTCGTCAAGAAAGAGATCGCCGACGATGCGGTCGAAAAGGTCAATGCGGGCGAGAGCAAATTCTTCCCGCCCCACTGGATCAACTCCTTCAATGCATGGATGAACGAACTGCGCGACTGGTGCATCTCCCGCCAGCTCTGGTGGGGACATCAGATTCCGGTCTTCTACTGCGGTGACTGCGGGCATGAGTTCGCCAGCGAAGAGGAGCACCCCGCCCGCTGCCCCAAATGCGGCTCGACGAACCTCACACAGGATCCCGATGTCCTCGACACATGGTTCAGCTCCGGCCTCTGGGCCTTTTCGACGCTGGGCTGGGGCAACGGCGACTGGGGCAAAGGTACGCTCTGGAACGAAGACGACCTCGAAAACTTCTACCCCAACTCGATGCTGATCACCGGATTTGACATTCTCTTTTTCTGGGTGGCCAGGATGATGTTCATGGGTGTCCATGAGATGGGTGAAGTCCCCTTCCGCGACATCTACCTGCATGCCCTCGTGCGCGACGAGCACGGCCAGAAGATGAGCAAATCCAAAGGCAATGTCATCGACCCGCTCGATATGATCGAGGAGTTCAATGCCGACACGCTGCGCTTCACCCTCGCCGCCCTCGCCGTACAGGGACGCGACATACGCCTGAGCAAAGAGAAGCTGGGCCTCTACCGCAACTTCACCAACAAGCTCTACAACGCATCGCGCTTTCTGCTGATGAACGAGAGCAGCTTCCCCGATCCGGAAGCGATCGAAATCGAAACGGAGCTGGGACGCTACATGCTGAGCCGCTTCCGTGCCGCGACCGCCGCCGTGCGCGAAAATATCGATGCCTACCGCTTCAACGACGCGGCGATGGCGCTCTACCGCTTCTTCTGGGGCGAATTCTGCGACTGGGGTATCGAGCTGAGCAAAGCGGACAAGGCGAGCATCAGGGAACTCGGTGCGATCTACAAAGCCTCCCTCAAGCTGCTCCACCCCTTCATGCCGTTCATCTCCGAACACCTCTATCATGAGCTCAGCGGCACCTCTCTGGAGGAGGGAGCGGAGTCGATCATGGTGATGCCCTACCCCCAATCGACGGCGAACGACCCCGAAATCGAAGCGATCTTCGCGCTCGTCATCGAAGCGATCGTCTCGATCCGGCGCGCCAAAGCGACCGTCGATATCGGCGGAGAGATCGAAAAGGTCTACATCAAGCCAAACGACCCGGGCATCGATCTGGAGAGCGCCAAAAAGTATATCCAGCGCCTCGCCCGCGTCAGAGAGGTCCTCTTCGTCGACACCAAAGAGCCCGAATGCGTCGCCGATGTCAGCGACAATCTGGAGGTCTACATCCCCCTTGCGGGTATCGATCTGGCACCGATCGTCTCACGCCTCGAAAACCAGAAAGCGAAACTCGAAAAAGAGGTCCAGAAACTGAGCGGCATGCTAAACAACCAGAAATTCCTCGCCAACGCACCCGAAAAAGTGGTCGAAGAGAATAGAGCAGCCCTCGAAGCGGCCCGAAGCAAACTGGAGAAGGTAGAGAGCGAATTGAAGGCACTGAGCCTTTGATCCGTTCAAGGCTCTTTCCGCTGAGGAGAGGTTTGAGAGACTATTTTTTAACGATAATACTGCCTTCTGTAATTTCTATCATACGATTCTCTTCAATCAGAGAAGCGATTTTGTCGATATTTTTACCAAAGAGTTCTAAAAGTGCTCTGTTCGTGATATTTCCTGTCGTCAGATAGATAAGCTTATAGGGTTTACCCGAAATCAGTAACGACTCAATAAAATCCAAATCTTTTGTGATGAGTACTCTTTTCTCATCAACTGTAATCTGATTAATCTCTCTATCTTTCGTTCTGTTTTTGTCCGGAAGATCAAGTGTATGAATCGCATCATACCCTTTCCACACAAGAAAATCTGCAAGTTTTTTGGGCAGATGCGCATCCAGAAGAAATTTCATCAGGCTGCATTCAGTTTATGTGTCGATTTTACTTCAGCAAGTCTGGAAGCGTATAAAAGTACCGCGAGGATATCTTCTTTCTCTAAATCTTCGTAATCTTCCAGAATCTCCTCGGTCGTCATGCCGCTGCTGAGCAGTTGCAATATCATCTCCACAGGATAACGAAGCCCCCGTATACAGGGCTTACCATGTGCAATATCAGGGTCGATAGTGATTCTTTCAAGCAGATTTTCCATTGTCAGCCTTTATCAAAATGATGCATAAGTATAACAAAAAAAGAGGAAAACTCTCTACTGCAAAAGATATGCTTTCACACCAGCGCTCTGGCCGTCTCGATACACGCAGGGATCGTCTGCGCTTTTGCCGTCACGAAATCGATCCCTTCGGGCATATACGCAGCGGTTCGCTCCCCGATGACGACGGCGCGGTATGTCGGATGCCATGCGAAGCAGCGAAAAAAGCAGTCGATCGTCGAGGGTGAGGAGAAGATGATGACGGAACCCTCGGGCGGGGGAGTGAGTCTGTCGCAGTCGTTGCATCTGGTCTCGTAGATGACCTCTTCATCGAGCATGACACCCGCTTCGCGCAGAATTTCGTTGAGTCTGGAAGTGACCGTTTTCGCCCGCAGGAAGAGTACCTTTTTGCCGCGCAGCCGTGCGGCGATTTCACGCGCGAAATCGTCTCCGTAGGAGCTTCGGGCTTCGTAGGCGATCTCGCCGCCGAGCGCCCTGACCGCCGCACTCGTGCCACTGCCGATGGAGTAGATCGCTTTGGCTCTCCAGCAGCCGTTGACCGCGTCGAGCGCCCGGACGCCGTTTTTGGAGGTGAAGATCAGCGCATCGTAGGGGGCGAGTGTCACTTCGATATCGTAGTAGTCGAAAACGATCACCGGCAGATTTTTCGCCCCTTCGTACCGCTTCTCGCTCAGGACGAAGATATCGCTCATGGGCAGTTTTGTACCAGTGTGTCGATCTCTTTGAAGAGGGAGGCATACCCCTCCGCGCTTTTGAGGTCAAATCTCCCATAGAGATCGGGATCGAGCGGATCCCGGTCACGATACCAGAAGATATAGCTCTTCTGCGGTGTCATCGCCAGTGCGATCTCTCTGTCGGCGAAGCGGTGGCAGCGGTCGATGATGCCGTCGGCCACATCGCCGAAACGCAGGAAGCCGTCCTGTTTGCCTCTGCGCGGCAGGTCGGAGAAGAATGCGCTGAATTCGGGATCGATATCGGCGACCTTCTCTTTGAAGCCTTCCGAGACGATCGCACCGTTGCCCTGATGCGGACGATCGAGGATGATCACGAAGCCGCGAAAGATATTTTCGGCGAAACGCTCGACCGATGCATTCTCTTTAGTATCGAATTCAATCTCGACATAGCCCGCTTTGACACCCTTTTTGACGAAGAGCCCTTCATGCGCCGTGAAGTGTTTGATACGGGGGGAGAAGAGCTTGCCGGCGTCGATATCCGCTTCGGCGATCTTGCCCGGCAGGTAGCGGTAGCCGCAGCAGTGCTCCGCGATCGGTGTGAGTATCAGCTCCGCAAATTTCGCTTTGTAGGGGGAGATGACGGGCGTCTGCGTCCGCAGATACCAGACGCCGCCTGCGATCATCAGGATCGCGACCAGAGCGCCGAAAGCTTTGAAATATTTGACAAAGAGCACGAAGACCAGCAGCGCCAGAATCGCCGAGATGATGTAGCTCGTCTGGCGCTTCCTGGCATAGTCATGCAGCGGCGCGATCTTTTCGTAGTTGGGTTTGAGTATCTTCTCGTAGATATTCTCCAGCGTACCGCGATCGCTGTACCCCTCCGCAGCGGCGAAGGAGAGCGTGGCGAAGAGGAGGAGTTGCAGGAGCTTTTTCATCTTCCCCTACTCCCACTCGATCGTTCCGGGCGGTTTGGAGGTGATGTCGTAGACGACACGGTTGATTCCATCCACTTCGTTGATGATACGGGTACTGATCCGTTCCAGCACATCGTGCGGGATATGCGCGAAGGTCGCCGTCATGCCGTCCACCGACTCCACCATCCTGACGCAGACGGTATTGTCGTAGGTGCGGTTGTCGCCCATCACACCGACGCTTCGGACATTGAGCACGACGGTGAAGGCTTGCCAGACCCGATCGTAGTTGCCGGAGGCTCTGAGCTCTTCTTGCATGATCGTGTCCGATTCGCGCAGCAGACGCAGTTCGTTGGGCGTCACCTCTCCCATGATGCGTATCGCCAGCCCCGGCCCGGGGAAAGGGTGTCTGCCGATCATCTCTTTGGGGAGTCCCAGCTCCAGCCCCAGCTGCCGTACTTCATCCTTGAAGATTTCGCGCAGCGGCTCGATCAGCTCGAAGCTCATCCAGTCCGGCAGACCGCCGACATTGTGGTGTGATTTGATCGTCTTGGAGGGCCCTTTGACCGATACCGATTCGATCACATCGGTATAGAGCGTCCCCTGTGCCAGAAATTCGATACCGTCATATTTGCTCGCTTCGCGGTCGAAGACACGGATGAAGGTCTCGCCGATGATTTTGCGCTTCTCTTCGGGGTCGGTGACGCCTTTGAGCTTTTCGAGAAATTCGTCGCTCGCATCGACGGTGATCAGGTCGATATCATGCAGCTTGAACATCTGCTCCACCTGCTCTCGCTCGCCGGCACGGAGCAATCCGTGATCGACGAAGATCGGCACCAGCTGATCGCCGATCGCTTCATGCAGCAGCGTCGCCACGACGGAGGAGTCGACCCCGCCGCTGACGCCGCAGAGGACCTTTTTGTCGCCCACTTTTTTGCGGATCTGGGCGATCTTCTCTTTGGCGAAAGAGCCCATATTCCAGGTGCTCTCTACGCCGCAGATATATTTGGCGAAGTTTTTGAGCATCTTCGCACCCTCGACCGTATGCTGTACCTCGGGGTGAAACTGAAAGGCATAGATCTTCGCCTTCTCGTCGGCGATCGCCGCGTAGGGAGAGTTGTCGCTGTAGCCGATCATCTCGAAGTTGTCCGGCAGCATATCGACGCGGTCGCCGTGGCTCATCCAGACGACCGATCCATCCTCCACATCGGTGAAGATCGGGGAGTCCTTCTTTTCGATCATCAGCTTCGCCTTGCCGTACTCGTGATGGTCCGCTGCGATGACGACGCCGCCGAAGTGCTGGGTGATCAGCTGCATGCCGTAGCAGATACCGAGCATCGGCAATCCCAGCTCGAAGACTTTGGGATCGGGATGGTAGGCGTCGTCGGCATAGACCGATGCAGGGCCGCCGCTGAGGATGATACCGCTGGGCTTTCTGGCCTCGATAGCTTCTATCTTTTCATTGTAGGGAACGATTTCACAGTAGACGCCGTTTTCGCGCAGGCGCCTTGCGATGAGTTGTGTATATTGTGATCCGAAATCGAGAACGAGAATCGGTACTTCTTTCATCATGAACCTTTATGGATGGGTTGGTCAGTCACAAAGGTTATCTTCGCGGCAGAGCGATCCGGTGATCCTCCGCCGCAAGCTTCACTCTATCAATATAACCCCATAACTTCGAACTGAATATACCATAAAATGATTGAAACTACATAGCCTGCCAGCACGGTCCAGGCGAGTTTCATGTGGGCTGCGAAGGTGTAGATCCCGCGCATACGGCCCATCACGCCCACGCCCGCCGCGGAGCCGAACGAGATGAGGCTTCCGCCGATTCCGGCAGTCAGCGTCACCAGCAGCCACTGGTCGATACCCATCGACGGATCGGCTTTCAGGATCGCACTCATGACGGGGACATTGTCGACGATCGCGGAGATGAATCCCACACCGACATTGCCTGCCGCTGGCCCGATGATATCGTAGAGCTTGACGATATAGTCGAGATAACCCAGAAAGTGGAGCGCACCGACCGCCGCCAGAATACCGAAGAAGAAGAGGAGCGTATCGTTCTCGACGAGCCGCATGCTGGCGTAGATATCGAAGCTCTTCTCACCGGTGCGTTTGACGGAGTAGGAGTAGAGCTTGAGCAGCGAGAGACCGAACATCATCCCCCATGCCGGCGGCAATCCGAAATACTGATGCCCCATGACGGCGGAGAAGATCGTGAAGACTCCCAGATAGACGGTCATCATACCGCCCTTTTTGATGACCGGCTTTTTCTCGGTAGAGGCATCGAACGGCGGCTCTCCGGAGGGTACCGAGAGGCTGAGCAGAAACGCCGTCAGCGCCCATCCTGCGATGGAGGGGAGAAATAGATAGAGAAAATCGACGAACTCCGCCTTCTGCGCCTGCCATGCCATCAGCGTCGTGATATCGCCGAAGGGGCTCCACGCACCGCCGGCATTCGCCGCGACGACGATATTGATCGCACCCGGCACCAGAAAGGCTCTGTTTTTGGGATCGATCGTCAGCAGCACCGTCGAGAGGATCAGTGCGGTGGTCATGTTGTCGGCGATCGGCGAGATGAAAAACGCCAGCAGACCCGTCAGCCAGAAGAGCTTCTTGTAGCTGTAGCCTTTGGAGACGAGGTTGTACTTGAGCCGCTCGAAGACACCGCGGTCGATCAGTGTCTCGATGAAGGTCATCGCCACGAAAAGGAAGAAGAAGATCTCCGCGATCTCGAGGATCAGATGTTTCACTTCGTTGTGCAGCGGCTCGGTGTCGAGGCCGTTGCTGGCGAAGTAGAATCCGATCAGCATGAACATGAAGGTACCGATGAAAAGTGCCGGTTTCGCCTTGTTGATGTGGTAGAGCTCTTCGGCCGCGATGAAGTAGTAGCCGAGCACGAAGATAAAGAGCGAAGCGACTCCCACCCAGGTATCGGTATAGGTGTGGTGCATCGCTTCGGCCGCGCTGTGCGCATCCGAGGCGAAACTGAATATGGACATATACATTAACATCAGTATGATCCTTAGCATGTGTTTCCTTTTTGAATGATATAGTGTGCCCCCAGAGGCTCCTCCCTGTATATCGCACTTTTTACGATATTTCTTGAGGTATTGAGGCGCAATCGCAGCAATTTCCCGATATCGCGCTTGAGCATCTTCTCGATCTCCTCGAGCGCCGATTCGAGTCTGCACCGCTCTCTGGTGATCCCCGCCGCTTCCCACATCAGCTTACGGAGTGCATTTTTGAGCGCTTTGTCATGCGGCTTCACCAGCGGCTCCTCCTCCTGAGGAAAGTCTCTGAGCTGAAAGTAGACATCGCGTCTAGCGATATCGTTGACGGCGCGTCGGGAGAAGACCAGCCCCTCCAGCAGCGAGTTGCTCGCGAGCCGGTTGGCGCCATGCACCCGTGTCGATGCGACTTCGCCGACCGCATAGAGATTTTCGATGCCGGGGACTTTGCCGTTGAGATCGGTTTCGATACCGCCCATCGCGTAGTGGAAAGCCGGCGAAATCGGGATCTCGTCGTAGGGAAGATTGAATCCAAGATCTTTGAGGTTGTGGTAGATGGTCGGGAAGCGGTTGCGGAAGAACTCCTCGTCGAACATGCTGCAGTTGAGATAGACCTCCAGCCCCGTCCGCTGTTTCCAGTCGTTGATCGCATGGCTGACGAGGCTTCGGGGGCTCAGTTCGCCGCGCGGATCGTACTCGAAGAGAAACCGCCTCCCCTCTTCGTCGACGATATGCGCCCCCTCTCCCCGCAGCGCCTCGGTCAGCAGCTGCTTCCGTGCACCGCGGTTGTGGATGAAGACCGTCGGATGAAACTGCATCATCTCCATATCGCGCAGATCGCACCCCTTCTCGACACAGAGACCCTGCATGTCGGCGGAGATGGAGCTGGCGTTGGTATGGTATTCGTAGATCGATCCGACGCCGCCGCTGGCGATGATAACCGCTTTGGCGTAGTAGTTGCGAAACTGATCCTTGTGAAAGACGCGTACGCCGTGACAGTAGCCATCCTCTATGAAGAGATCGGTGACGATGGAGTTGTAGAGGAGCCGGTGGGGATTTTCACGCATCAGAAAGTGGTGGATATAGCGACCCGTCGCATCGCCTCCGGCATGGAGGATACGGTTTCTGGAGTGGGCCGCCTCTTTGGTGTAGAGGAGATTCCCCTCCTCGTCCCGGTCGAACGCCATCCCCCGCGCGATCAGGTCGTCGATCGCTTCGCGTCCGTCACGGCAGAGAATTTCCACAGCCTTTTCGTCGCAGAGGCCCGCACCCGCTTCGAGGGTATCGCGGATATGCAGCGGGATATCCGCCTCGTCGACCGGCACCGCCACGCCGCCCTGTGCATAGAAGGTGTTGCAGTCCCAGGAGTTCTCTTTGCAGATCAGCAGCACATGGCTGTCGCGACCGAAAGAGGCTGCGGCATTGAGCCCCGCGATGCCTGTCCCGATGATGATGGCATCGTATATCTCGTTTTTCTCTATCATCTCTGTCACTACTTTTTGGTTTGATCCTGTTTGGGTGCGACATAGACCGGATCGGTTTTATATCCGCACGCAGTAAAAAACAGCAGCACAAATGTTATAATAAAAAGATGAAAAGTTCTCAAAAAATAGTATCGCATCTGATCAAAAAACCTTACCTTCAAAAAATCGGTGAAAAAAAGTGTTATGAGAAGCTGATCTCGCTTCTGCCGCCGCAGCTGCAGAGAGCGGTGCTCTTCACCTATGTCAAAAACCGGACACTCTTTTTCGTACTCAACCACCCCGGACTCAAAATGGAGTTCAATTATAAGGTTAATCTGATAAAAAGTTTATTAAAAAAAATTAAAGATATTGACGAAAACTGTAAAAATATTGACATTACCGATGTCAAAGCCTTCGTCAGCAACAAGATCGTCACCAAGCCGCCCCCTCCCCCGCCGTCCAAATACCGATACCGCGAACGCGCCAGCGGGCGCTTTTACAACTTCGCGAGCGACGAGCGGCTCAACCGGCTCTTCCAGCAGATCAAAGAGGAGATACGCAGGCATGCAGCTGCGGGATAAGATCCGGTCGCTGCCCGATACGCCGGGGATCTACCAATATTTCGATGCGCAGGGGCGCCTGCTCTACATCGGCAAAGCCAAAAGCCTCGTCAAGCGGGTCAAGAGCTACTTCCGTTTCACGCCGGAATTCTCTCCCGCACCCAATCTGGGCCCCAGAATCTACAAGATGCTGACCGAAACGGTACGGATGGAGTATATCGTCGTCGGCAGCGAGCATGATGCCCTGATCCTCGAAAATTCTCTGATCAAGCAGCTCAAACCCAAATACAACATCCTGCTGCGCGACGACAAGACCTACCCCTATATCTACTTCGATCTGAGTGTAGATTTCCCGCGGCCCGAAATTACCCGCAAAGTGATCCAAGGAGAGAAGATCCGCTACTTCGGCCCCTTCTCCCAGAGTGCGCGCGAGATTCTCGATGCCGTCTACGATATCTGCCCGCTGGTGCAGAAAAAGTCCTGTATCCGCGGCAACAAAGCATGCCTCTTTCACCAGATCGGCAAGTGTCTCGCGCCCTGCGAAGGCAAAGTGACCAAAGAGGCCTATGCCGATATCGTCGAGGAGGCGATCGACTATATCCGCCATCGCGGCAGGCTGATCGCGAAGCTGGAGGAGAAGATGCACCACTACAGCGAGCAGCTTCTCTTCGAAGAGGCGGCACGCATGCGCGACCGTATCGAAAAGATCAGGGCAACCCAGCTGCTCTCGCAGATCGATCTGGCGAAACTGAAAGATTACGATATCTTCGCGGTAGAGACGGGAGAGAAGGAGGCATGCGGGGTGATGCTCTTTATCCGTGAGGGCAAAGTGACCTCCTCCAGCCACACGATCTTCAAATCCTCGACCGGCTTCGACAGAGACGAGCTCTATCGCCGCATGCTGCTGGGATACTACCATGAGGCACTCCCCTATCGGGTCAGGGAGATACTGATCTATGACGATTTCGCCGAATCGGATCTGATCGCTTCGCTGCTGACGGAGCGCTACGGGCACAAAGTGGCGATCCATGCACCGCAGCGGGGCGAAAAGCGGCGCGTAACGCAGCTGGCACACCAGAATGCCGTGGAGATCCTGCGTCTGGAGAGGAAGAAGCATCCCCATACCCTGCAGGAGCAGCTGCGCGATCTGCTCAATCTGGAGAGTATCCCCTACACGATCGAAACCTTCGACAACTCACACATGATGGGGTCGGCGACGGTCGGTGCGATGGTGCGGTGGGAGGACGGCTTCGACAAAAAGGCTTACCGCCACTACAATCTCACCGCAAAGGATGAGTATGCCCAGATGCGCCAGCTGCTGCAGCGGAGGGTCGACAGCTTCGACAAAAATCCCCCGCCCGACCTCTTCCTGATCGACGGCGGAGAGACCCTCAGACGCCTGGCCGAAAAGATAGTACAGAAAAGCGGCGTATATGTCGATATTGTTGCAATTGCAAAAGAGAAGCGAGATGCCAAAGCGATGCGCGCCAAAGGGAGTGCCAAAGATCTCATCTATACCCGTGAGGGTGTGTTGAAGCTTGCGACAAGCGACAAACGGCTGCAGTTTCTGCAGCGCCTGCGGGACGAGGCACACCGGTTCGCGATCACCTTCCACCGCAAGCAGAAGCGCAAAGCGGATCAGGAGATCGCACTGCTCAAAAAGCGCGGTATCGGCGAGGCAACCCTCAAAAAACTTTTGCAATATTTTGAGACTTTCGAGAATATAGAGAAGGCCTCCTACGAGGAGCTCTCCGGAGTGGTTGGCACGAATATTGCTGGAAAGATCAAAAATATTTCATAATTTTGAAGGATGCCACAATGATTTTATACGACCAGGACTTTAACTTCATCGGAATGAGCGCAGAGACACTCACCTTTCTGGGATACGAAGATATCGACGAATTCTCCTCCATGCACCACGATTTCGCCGATCTCTTCGTCAAAAAGGAGGGCTATATCCACAAATTCGAAAACTTCTCCTGGATCCACTACGTCCTCTTCAGCGGCGCCGTCAACAAAAAGGCGTTCGTACAGCAGAAAAACGGCAGCGAAGTACCCGTCGATATCACGATCAAAGAGGTTTTCCTCAACCACACCTACGAGGGATTGCGCAAAATCTACAGCGTCAAGCTGATTCATGAGAGCTTCACCAACATCTCCAAAAGCGAAGTCCATGACCACCGCTCGGCAAAAAGCACCGAATTCAGCCTCAAACAGCTCAACAAAGATCTCGATATCCCCGAGAGGGCTCCGGCCGAAGCTGCACCCGCACCGGTAGCAGAGCCCGCGCCGCTCGACGCGCCTGTGACGGAAGCCGCCGGTGAAACTGCCGATTTCAAACTCGATATCCCCGATGTTTCGATCTTCAAAGAGGAGACACCCGCCCAGCCGGAGGCTCCGGCAGCAGCAGCTGCCCCTGTGACGGAGGCACCGAGTGATTTCATCCTCCATATTCCGGAAGAGAGACCTGCCGAAGCGGAAGCTCCCGCAGCCACCGAGGCACCGATCGCAGAGGCAGGCGACTTCATCCTCGGCAGCGAAACGGAGAACCGGCAGCAAGAGCAGAAGCGTGAAATCAACTTCGACCTGCTCGCCTCGCAAAAAGAGGAGGAAGAGAGAAGCGAAGATACGACCGACACCATCAACAAAAATGCAGCGGAACCTGCAAAGACACAGAGCGACATCTTCGCTTTCAACCTGCTGAAAGAGGAAGCACCGCAGAGAGAGGAAGCGCCGGTAGAGTCGACAGAGGTGCAGACGACGCAGGCCGAAGCAGCCTCCGCAGAGGAGAAGCCCTCTCCATTCAGCTTCGACCTCTTCAAAAAGGAGGCTCCGGAAGAAGAGGCGCATGAGGCGCCCAGCGAAGCAGCCGGGGAGCCGATGCAGCATGCGCACTCCGACGCCGAGACAGAGAAGCGGGAGAGCCTGATCAATCAGATCAAAACCGATATCGAAGAGATCGATGCCGAAGTGACGATCGATCCGACGGAGAAGGAAGCGGCCTCCAAAGCGCTCGAAGCACTGCTGCATACGGAGCAGGAGCAGACCGAACAGAAAGCACGCAACCTTGAGACGATCGAAGTGCCACATGCCCACGCCTCCGAAGAGAGCGAAGCGGAGCCCTCCGCC
>CAYLLC010000025.1:17414-20904 GCA_964384355.1 uncultured Sulfurospirillum sp.
CCTGACCAAAATCCGCAGAGCGGGGATATAGAGCTTCCAAAGCTCGGAAACCTCGGCCTCAGCAAAGAAGAGGAGCTGGATTTTATCGATGAGTTTCTGGGGGATACCGCAGCGACGGTTTCGCTGATGCGGGAGTATCTCAAAATCGAAGATTACAACAATATCAAATATAGTCTGATCAAGATCTCCAGTTCCGCAGAGATTCTGCACTTCGATCAGATGCTGGGACTGGCACGGGAGACGGCATCGCTGTGTGAAAGCGGATCGGCCGATGCACTCGCGGAGAAGATCGACACTCTCGATAAGATTACAGCCCGATACAGAGAGCATTTCTCGACGATTACAGCATAATATACCGGAGTATACGAACTTATGAATATCAAGCGCAATCTACAGGCGATCACGATCGTTCCCATTCTGTTGCTGGCACTGCTGAGTGCCTGGTTGACATTCGAATCCTACAGAAGTTACGAAAGTATACAGAAACAGGAGCGGCTCTCCCTGCAGATCGGCGCACTCAAAGCACTCTTCATGAATCTCTCGACCGAGCGCGGCCTCCAGACGATCCTGCTGCACGGCGACGAGAACGCAAAGGTCGCGGAACAGCTCAAGAAACAGCGCCTGGCGACCAACAGTGCGATCAACGGCGTCATCAACTTCAATACCGCAACGGCGCATGACGAAATCGTCTTCAAGCTGATCAGCGAAATCAAGCGTATCAACCGTATCCGCACCAGATGTGACGAGAAAGAGATCGGTTTCGAGCCGATGTTCAACTACTACAACACCCTGCTCAATCTGATCACGCAGAAGATCTCGACCACGCCTATGCAGGGTGGCGACGACCGTATCGCGACACTCGCCACAGGCTACTACAACGCCATCAGGGTGATGAAATCGATCGCCGACGAGCGCGATGTGGTCACCGACATGCTGACAGGCGCACACACGGCCGACAGACTCTATCTGATGCAGCTCTTCCAGAGCAGCACGATCGCACCGGCATTCGCCATGCTCAGGCCCGATCAGCGCTCGGAGATCACCCGACTGCTCAATCAGCCGCAGTTTCTCACCGCGGTCAAGGAGAGCGACGGCATCAAACGGGCACTGCTGAAGGGAGATACGGTAGCGCGCAAGCCGCTGGAGTGGTTCACGACCGAGACGGCCAAAATCGTGACGCTCAACGACGCGGCCAATCTGCTCTTTCAGAAGATCACCGCAGCGCTCGACCATGAGAAGAATATCGCCCTCTTCAAGATGCTCCTCTCGGCACTCCTCTTCTTCGTCGCGCTCTATCTGATCTACATCTACAGGAGGCTGATCCCCTTCCTGCTCAGGACCGAAGGGCTCGAAAAGCTGCTCGACAAGACGCTCGAACATGCGATGATCGAGGATACGATCGATCTCAATACGACCGAAGGGGTCGAGAAGTCGTTTAGAATCCTCAACGAAAGCATCGACAAAATCGCCATCGAAAAACGCAAAGCGGAGAAAGCCAACGCCGCCAAAAGTATCTTCCTCGCCAATATGTCGCATGAGATCCGTACGCCGATCAACGGCATCATCGGCTTCACCGATCTGCTCAAAAACAGCGATCTGGGCGAAGAGGAGCAGGAGTATGTCGATATCATCCACAAGAGCACCAACAACCTCCTCGAGATCATCAACAACATCCTCGACCTCTCCAAAATCGAGAGCCAGAAGATCGAGATCGAAGAGATCCTCTTCTCTCCGGTCGAAGAGTTCGAAAACAGCGTCGAAGTCTATATGCCCAAAGCCGAAAGCAAAGGTATCAACCTCTCCATGTATATGGATCCGGGATTCGACAACTATCTCCTCGGCGACGCCACCAAGATCAAAGAGGTGCTGCTCAATCTGATCTCCAATGCGATGAAGTTCACCCCCGAGGGCGGCCATATCGCACTGACAGTCAGAAAAGAGGAGCCCCGCGCAAAAGAGAGAGAGCGCATCTACTTCGAGGTACGCGATACCGGTATCGGCATGAGCGAAGAGGAGATGGCCGATATCTTCGACGCCTTCTCCCAGGCCGACTCGACGATCACCCGCAAATACGGCGGTACCGGGCTGGGGCTGACCATCTCCTCCAACTATATCAAGCTGATGGACGGCGAGCTCAAAGTAGAGAGTGAAAAGGGCAAAGGAAGCAGATTCTACTTCACCCTCGAGCTCAAAAAAGAGAAGCCGCTGCGCAACCACTACAAAAAGCGCTTCAAACACTTCAACGCCCTGCTCCTGACCAAATCGAAAGAGGCGCCGCTGACGCAGACGCTCGCACACTATCTCGACTATGTCGGCGCGGCACACAAAACGGCGGAGTTCGGCGAAATCGCCAATCCCGAGCTGCTGCAGGAGAGCAACCTGATCATCGCTCCCTACGAGATACTCGACGAAGAGGAGCTTAATATCCTCAAATCGCTCAATCTGCCGCTGCTGCTGATTCTGCCCACGCCGATGCGGCTCAAAAGCGATGCGATCAGAGGCGAAAATATCTTCACCGTGCATGAACCGCTCTATCTGACCAAATTCGGCAAAGTGCTCGCCGAGATCGAAGAGAGAGCCGATTTCGCCGAGGCGAAGATCGAAGAGATCAGGAAGAAGAGCCTCGCGCCCAAAGAGAAGTACCATATCCTCGTCGCGGAAGACAATGAAATCAACCGCACCCTCATCAACAAAATCCTCACCTCGCAGAACCTCGAAGTGACGACCGTGGAGAATGGCCAAAAAGCGGTGGAAGCGAGAGCTGAAGGGGAGTATGACCTGATCTTCATGGATATCGCGATGCCGGTGATGGACGGTGTCACGGCGACCAAAGCGATACTCGAGTATGAAGCGCAGCATGATCTGCCGCATATACCGATCGTGGCACTGACCGCCAACGCCCTCAAAGGGGACCGCGAGAAGTTTCTCAACGACGGCTTCGACGAGTATCTCCCCAAACCGATCACCAGCAAAGATATTCTCGATCTGCTGCAGAGCTACCATATCCCGCTCAAGTCGGACACGGAAGCGGAGCGCACCGAAACGGCTGCAGAAGAGACACAGCCGGAGACGGCGGAGAATGCGACGGGCGAAACCGCCGAAACCCCTGCCGAAACGGAGCCGCAGAGAGAGGAGAGAGGCGGTATCCTCGTCTACAAGAAGAGCAAAGTCGAGACCAAGATCTTCGAAAAGGTGCTCTCCCAGCTCTATGAAAATGTCGAAACCGCATCTTCGACCTACGATTTTCTCGAGCGCATCGTCAAGAACGACTACCGCGTCATCATGGTCGACAACGAGATTGCCGATCTCGACTTCGACGATCTCTTCAACCGCATCGAAAAACGCGACGATACGACGGTACTGCTCTTTCGAAGCTTCGATTCGATCGTCGACGACCAGACCAGAACCGCATTCGACGAGGTGTTGATCAACAGCGCCGACAAAGTCTATCTCAAGCTGATTCTCGACAACTACCTCGCAAAGTAAACCT
>CAYLLC010000026.1:0-14864 GCA_964384355.1 uncultured Sulfurospirillum sp.
AATATCCCCCTAATTAAAATCTGCTATAATACCCACTTAAAAAAATAGTTTAACTGGAATCAAAGTTTGAAAAATCTAATCATAGTCGAGTCACCAACCAAAGCGAGAACGATCGGGAACTTTCTGGGCGACGGGTATACCGTCATCGCCTCCAAGGGGCATATCCGCGACCTTCCCAAGAGTTCGTTCGGTATCAAGATAGAGGGGGAAGAGTTCGTCCCCGAGTACAGAGTCTCACGCGATCACTCCAAAGTGGTCAAGGAGATCAAGGATCTGGCCAAGAAGTCCGATCAGGTCTATATCGCGACCGATGAGGACCGCGAAGGGGAGGCGATCGGATACCATATCGCCAAGGCGATCGGCGCCGATCCCGAGCGGATTCCGCGGATCGTCTTTCATGAGATCACCAAAAAGGCGATCGACCACTCGCTGGAGAATCCGCGCACGATCGATCTGGACAGCGTCAATGCCCAGCAGGCGCGCCGTCTGCTCGACCGTATCGTCGGATACAAGCTCTCTCCGCTGATCGCTTCGAAGATCCAGAAGGGGCTGAGCGCGGGGCGTGTGCAGAGTGCGGCGCTCAAGATCGTCGTCGACCGTGAGCGCGAGATCAAGGCCTTCGTACCGGTGGAGTACTGGAGTGTCGATGCGGTATTCGACAAGACGATCGATGCGCTGCTGGTGGAGTATCAGGGTGAGAAGATCGCCAAGATGACGATCGGAGACGAGGCACGCGCCAGAGAGATCGAGACGACCCTCAAAGCCGACAGCTACAAGGTCGAAAAGATCGAGAAGCGCCAGCGCAAGACTTCGACCAATCCCCCCTTCATGACCTCCACGCTGCAGCAGACCGCTTCGTCGGTGCTGGGATTCAGCCCGCGCAAGACGATGATGGTCGCGCAGACGCTCTACGAGGGTGTCCAGACCGATCAGGGGACGATGGGTGTCATCACCTACATGCGTACCGATTCACTCAATATCGCCGCCGAAGCGATCGAAGCGGCACGCGAAAAGATCGCCGCCGAGTACGGCGACAAGTACCTCCCCGCCAAGCCGCGCTACTACAAGTCCAAATCCAAAGGCGCACAGGAGGCGCATGAGGCGATCCGTCCGACGATCCTCTCCTTCACGCCGCAGATCGCCAAAGGCTTCCTCAAGCCCGACGAGCTGAAGCTCTACACCCTCATCTACAACCGCTTCATCGCGTCGCAGATGACCGATGCGATCTTCGAGTCGCAGTCGATCACCTTTGCCGGTGCGCATGGCAAGTTCCGTGCGACGGGGCGCAAGCTGATCTTCGACGGATTCTATCGCGTCATCGGCACCGGAGACAAGGACAAACTCCTCCCCGACCTCAAAGAGGGGCAGGATGCAGAGCTGAGCGAGCTCAAAGCCAACCAGCACTTCACCGAGCCCCCCTCCCGCTACTCCGAAGCGAGCCTGATCAAGAAGCTCGAATCCCTCGAGATCGGCCGTCCGTCGACCTATGCGCCGACTGTGTCGCTGCTGACCGCGCGCAACTATATCGAGATCGAGAAGAAGCAGCTCGTCCCGACCGAGATCGCCTTCAAAGTGATCGAGATGCTGGAGCAGCACTTTCCCGATATCGTCGACAGCAACTTCACCGCCAAGCTCGAAGAGGAGCTCGACGAGATCGCCGAAGGGAAGAAGGAGTGGCAGAAGGTGCTCTGGGAGTTCTACAACCCCTTCATCGAAGAGATCGAAAAGGGCAAGAAGAACATCAAGAGCCAGAAGGTCGCGATCCCGACCGGCGAGAAGTGCCCGCAGTGCGGCGAAGAGTTGCTGCGGCGCAAGGGGCGCTACGGTGAGTTCATCGCATGCAGCGGCTTCCCCAAGTGCAAATATACCCGCAATGTCGACGGCACCGAAAAAGAGAAGAAGGTCCTCCCGACCCTCGAGGGTGTCGCATGCCCCGAGTGCGGCGGCGGTATCGTCGAGCGCAAGAGCCGACGCGGGAAGTTTTACGGCTGTGCCAACTATCCCAAGTGCAAATTCATCTCGACCTACAAGCCGGTGAACCGCAAGTGTCCCGAGTGCGGTTATCTGATGGCGGAGCGCACCTTCCGCAAGAAGGATATCTATGAGTGTATCAAGTGCAAACACCGTGAAGATGCCTGACAAAACCGTCTATCTCTGTGCGATCAGCAACATCTCCAGCGGGAGCTGCAGCGAGGATTGCACCTTCTGTACGCAGGCGGCGAAGTACAAAGCCGACATCGAGCGCTACCGCTACAAAGCGATCGACGAGATCGTCCGCGAAGCGCAGATGGCGCGCGCCAACCGGGCGATCGGATTCTGTCTGGTGACGGCGGGCAAGGGGATGACCGACGCGAAGCTGGCGTTTGTCTGCGAAGCGGCGCATGCGGTCAAAGCAGCCGAACCCGATCTCAACATCATCGCATGCAACGGCACGGCGAGCGTCGAAGAGATGCAAGAGCTCAAAAAAGCCGGCGTGGGCAGCTACAACCACAACCTCGAAAGCTCCCGCGAATACTATCCGCAAATCTGCACCACCCACAGCTGGGAGGAGCGCTACGAAACTTGCCAAAATGCCAGAGAGGCGGGGCTGATGCTCTGCAGCGGCGGCATCTTCGGGATGGGTGAGTCGGAGGCGGATCGCATCTCGATGGTCGCATCGCTGCGCGAGCTGCAGCCCGAATCGGTCGCGATCAACTTCTTTCACCCCAATCCGGCCCTGCCGATCCCGGACAATACGATCGACATCGAAAAGGGGCTGGAGATCATCCGCTATGTCAAATCGCAGCTGCCGGAGTCGATGATCATGGTCGCGGGCGGACGCGAGCGGATGTTTGGCGAGCGGCAGGCGGAGATCTTCGCCGCGGGCGCCAATTCGATCGTGATCGGCAACTACCTGACGACGCCGGGCAACGCTCCCGACCGGGATATCGTCATGCTGGAGTCGCTGGGCCTCTCTATCGCCCGAAGCTGTCATGACTAGTGCCGTCTCGATTATCGTCACCCTCTCGATAATCATCATCGTCTCTCCCTATCTCGCACGCATCACCCGCATCCCCACGACACCGATCGAGATCGTGCTGGGCACGGTGATGGGGTACTTTCACTTTCTGGGGGAGAACTACCTCTTCGAGCTGATCGCGGAGGTGGGGTTTTTCTATCTGATGTTTCTGGCCGGTGCGGAGGTCAATCTCCGCACGCTGCTGCGGATGCAAAACCGTGTCAAAGTGCGCGGGCTCATCTACCTCGCGCTGCTCTATCTCCTCTCCTATATCACGGTGCGAAGCATCGATTTCGATCCGCTCTTCACGCTCTTTTTGCCGCTGATCTCGATCGGACTGATCGTCACCCTCTACAAAGAGTACGGCAAAGAGACACAGTGGCTCAACCTCTCGATGCAGATCGGCGTACTGGGCGAGCTGGTGAGTATCGTCGCGCTGACAGTCACCGGCGCGATACTGGAGCATGGATCGGGGATCGAGCTCTACGAGACGCTGGGTCTGCTGGTGATCTTTCTGGTGGGGCTGGCGGTGGTCTTCAAGCTCTTTCAGGTGCTCTTCTGGTGGTATCCCGAGCTCAAGACCTATCTGATCCCCGTCGACTGGGACAAGGACGAGAAAGATATCCGCCTCTCGATGGCGCTCTTCTTTCTGATGATCGCGATCATGCTGGTGCTCGATCTGGAGGTGGCGTTCGGGGCTTTTATCGCGGGGGTCTTTATCGCGACCTTTTTCGAGCATCACCGGCAGCTGCCGCACAAGCTCTCGACATTCGGTTTCGGATTTCTGGTGCCGATCTTTTTCGTCCATATCGGATCGACGCTCAAACTCGACGCGCTGGCACAGGATGGGCTGGTGCTGCTGGCGGGGATGATCACCTTCTCGATGATCGCGATCCGCATGCTCTCGGCCGTCGCCTTCTACAAGATCCTCAATCTGCGTGAGGGTATCCTCTTCGCACTCTCCCACTCGATGCCGCTGACGCTGCTGGTGGCGATCGCATCGCTGGGATACCACAGTCACAAGATCAACCAGTACGAATATTACGCCTTTATCGTCGCGAGTCTGATGGAGGTGATCATCGTGATGGTCGCGATCAAGATGATCACGAAGCGCTGGCCGAAGGTCAGCGAAGGGTGATCAGGTAGCCGTAGGGCCTGTGTGAGAGGCTATATCGGTGCGGGCGATCGAGCTGGAGCGTCACGCGGTAGAAGCATGCATGCGTGCCGATTCTGATCTCCCGCAGGATCGGATGGTGCACCCTCCTGGCGATGGAGGGGTAGATGACGAAATCATCTCCGAAATCGAGGACGATCCGATCGGGACGGGTGAGCCTGAAGTGCTTTTGCAGGCAGTCGGTCGTGACGATTTTGATCCGGTGTGATCCGGCGTAGATCCTGAGATTGTCGTTGCGGTAGAGGAGACTGTAGCGCCCGGCATGATGGATTTTGCGATGCTTTTTGACCACTTTTGGCTTTCGGTGCACTTTCGGTTTCACCGTGACGGGTTTTGGTGCGGGGGGTGTGAGGGCAGCCGGTTTTTTGGGTGTCGGTTTCCAGACGGGTGCGGGCTTGGGTGCTGCAGTCGGTTTGGGTTTGGCGCTGACGCAGATCGCCTTCTGGATGATCGGGACGATTTTGTCGTCGAATTCGGGAGCGGGGATCGGTTTGGTGAGCGGCTCACTCTCGAAATCTCTGGCAGGGGCGAAGGGGTTCTCCCGCGCCGGCAGCAGCGTGCTCCATGCCAGTGTCAGCAGCAGAATCTTCGCGATCACTGATCATCCTCGATCGTCATATCGCCCGTGACCGCTTTGAGTTCGAGATACTTTTTCTGCAGGAGGGCGTTTTCGTAGCTGATGCGCTTGATCTTACGGTCGAGGATCTTCTGCTGTTTCTGGAGGGAGAGGAGCACTTCCAGCGAGTTGTGCCCGAAGAGTGTCTCTCCCATGTAGACGGCGGCCAACAGGACGATGGCGACCATCGTCATCACCTGCAGAAAGGAGAAACTCCCGTCCCGGCGCCGCCTTGACCGGGGTTCGGTGATTTCGTCTGTGATGCCGGACATCAGGAGAAGAGGGCAGTTCCCGGATATTCGCTGAAGCCGAGCTCGCGTTCGATCTCGAGGAGCCTGTTGTATTTGGCGGTTCTTTCGCCTCTGGCGGTGGAGCCGGTCTTGATCTCGCCGGTATTGAGTGCGACGGCGAAATCGGCGATAAAGGCATCTTCGCTCTCACCGCTTCTGTGGCTCATGACACATTTGTAGCCGTTGCGCTGCGCGAGTCTGACCGTATCCATCGTCTCGCTGACGGAGCCGATCTGATTGGGCTTGATCAGGATCGCATTGGCGATACCTTTGTCGATACCCTCCTGGAGGATCTTTTCGTTGGTGACGAAGAGGTCGTCTCCGACGAGCTGGATCTTGTCGCTCAGCTTTTGTGTCATGATCTTCCATCCGTCCCAGTCATCTTCGCTCAGACCGTCCTCGATCGATACGATAGGGTACTTTTCGCAGAGATCGACATAGTAGTCCACCAGCTCTTCGGCGCTGAGGATGCGATCCTCGGAGTCGAGTCTGTATCCGCCGTCGGTGACCAGTTCGCTGCTGGCGACATCGAGTGCCAGTGCGATATCGGTGCCGGGTTTGTAGCCGGCCTTTTCGATCGCCTGCATGATCACCTGAATCGGCTCTTCGTTGTTTTTGAGATTGGGTGCGAATCCGCCTTCGTCACCCAGTGCGGTGGATTCGCCCATGTCGGCGATGATCTTCTTGAGGTTGTGGTAGACTTCGGCCGCGGCACGCAGCGCTTCGGAGAACGAGTCGAAGTTGATCGGCATGATCATATACTCCTGGAAATCGACGCTGTTGTTGGCATGGCTGCCGCCGTTGATGATGTTGAACATCGGCACGGGCATCGTCATCGCGTTGCTGCCCCCGAGGTAGCGGTAGAGCGGCATGTTGAGGCTCATCGCCGCCGCACGCGCCACCGCCATCGATACGCCCAGTACCGCGTTGGCACCGAGGTTTTCGTAGTTGTCGCTGCCGTCGAGCTCTTTCATGATCGCATCGACTTCCGCCTGGTTGTAGGGAGAGATGCCGATCAGTTCGTCGGCGATCTTCGTATTGACATTTTCACATGCGGTGAGGACCCCTTTGCCCATGTAGCGTGCATCTCCGTCGCGAAGCTCGAGTGCTTCCCGCTTGCCGGTACTCGCACCGGAGGGTACGATCGCGTTCGCCGTAGTGCCGTCGCTCAGTGTGACCGTCGCGCGTACGGTAGGGTTGCCTCGGCTGTCGAGTACTTCATCCGCATAGATTTCGTCTATATATACCATAATGTATGATTCTCCTTTTATTTCAGATCGCGTCCGGCAGCGACTCCGTTATGCCTCTTCGGAGTCGGCGGCCGCTTCGCTCTCTTCGTAGTCACCAATGCCCATAGCACGTTTTATGCCATCCTCGATTTCGCGGGCAAGTTCAGGCTCTTCCTTGAGGAGGGCTTTGACATTTTCGCGTCCCTGGCCCAGTTTGCGGTCGCCGTAGCTGAACCATGCGCCGCTCTTGTCGATGATGTCGAGCTTGACGCCGTAGTCGACCAGCTCTCCCTCTTTGGAGATACCCTCTCCGAACATTATATCGAATTCCGCTTGTTTAAACGGCGGCGCCACTTTGTTTTTGATCACTTTCGCCTTGACTCTGTTACCGATGTTTTCTTCGGCCTGTTTGAGGGTAGCGATACGGCGCACATCGATACGGACGGAGGCGTAGAATTTGAGCGCGTTGCCGCCGGTGGTGGTCTCCGGAGAGCCGTAGCCCATCGTACCGATCTTCATACGGATCTGGTTGATGAAGATGACGGTGGTGTTCATCTTGTGCAGGACGCTGGTCAGCTTGCGGAGCGCCTGACTCATCAGCCTCGCCTGCAGGCCGACATGCGTATCTCCCATGTCGCCTTCGATCTCGGTCTTGGGGGTGAGGGCGGCGACGGAGTCGATGACGATCAGGTCGATCGCTCCGCTGCGCGCCATCGTCTCGACGATATCGAGCGCCTGCTCACCGAAGTCGGGCTGGGAGACATAGAGGTTGTCGACATCGACACCGAGGTTTTTGGCGTACTTGATATCGAGGGCATGCTCGGCATCGATAAAGGCCGCGACACCGCCCTGTCTCTGGCACTCCGCCGTGATCTGGAGGGCGAGGGTGGTCTTTCCGGAGCTTTCGGGGCCGTAGACTTCGATGACCCTCCCTTTGGGGACGCCGCCGATACCGAGCGCGATATCGAGTCCCAGCGATCCGGTGCTGATGGCGTCGATCGGCTCGATCTCTTTGTCGCCGAGTCGGACGATGGCGCCTTTGCCGAATGTTTTGTCGATCTGCTTGATCGTCATATCGAGTGCTTTTTTCTTGTTTTCATCCATATTGCGTTCCTTCTGTTTTTTGATTGATCTTACCATGCTCTGCTGTTTTTGACGAGAAATATTTCATTTTGAAATATAGAGAGGCGCTGACCTACTTTTTCAGGCTTTTGCTGATCTCCTCGATCAGTGCCTCCCGGCTCTGGCTATCGAGGCTCTCCTGATAGGAGCTGCCGGCACCGGCGACGATCTTCTGCAGCTTTTCGAGCTTGGCTTTGAGTGCTTCGACCTCTTCGGTGCTGCTCTTCTTGAGCTCCTCTTTGAGCCGGCGGTTCTCCTGCAGCAGCTTTTTGAGGGTGGCATCGTCGTCGTGTTTCGCATCGAGCTGCCGGTGCAGATAGGCGATCTCCTCCTCCTTTTCGGCGAGGGATCGGTTCAGGTCGTCGCGTATGCGGACCAGATTGGCGATGTCGTTTTCGAGTTTGGCGAGCTTCTCTTGGAGCAGCGAGTTCTCGACCTCTTTCTGGCGTATGAGATCCTGATACTCCTGTGAGATGGCGTTGAAAAAGCCCTCCAGCTGCGTGACGAAGAAGCTCTTTTTCATCGTCAGTTTTTTGGTGATATCTTTGAGCATGTGGCCTGCCTCTTTGGGTTGTCTGCATTATATAGAAAAAAATTTAAACCTCGACCAGCTCGATGCCATCCTCTCTGATGTAGCAGAGCCACCCTTCGGCGGGTTTGCCGGTGATTTCGCTGATCGCTTCGCGGTAGTGGCGCACCTGCCGTCTGTGCTCGGTGCGTATTTCGGCGCCGCTCTTGTAGTCGACGACGATGTACCGGTCCTCTTTTTCGACCAGCAGATCGAGCTGGCGCAACTCTCCGCGATAGACGATCGACTGCTCTTTGCTTCGGGCGCCATCCACCAGATCGAGAAAGCGCCGATCCGAGAGGAGCTGCATGACGCGGGCTCTGATCCGCTCGGCATCGCCATCCTGCAGATAGATCTCGAAGCGGTTCTGCATGGCCCACCATGCATTGTCGAGATCGGAGGGGTCGAAGCCGTCGAGGATCTCCAGCATGTAGTGCAGCGCATTGCCGAACTGGATGGCATGGATATCGTCGGTACGGGTCTCTTCGGCCGTGATCTTCTGCTCCTGCAGCCCGAGTCTGAGGGGGCTGTATTCGGGGATGATCGCTTCCTGCGCTTGGGCAGGCCGGGGTGAGACTTCGATTTCGCCGATTTCGCAGGGCTCGAGGTCGAGGATCGAAAAGGCGGAGTTGGCGTCGTCGCGCGCGATGACGATGAGCGCATGCTCGGCGCGGGTAAAGGCGACATAGAGGGCGTTTCGGGCATCTTCGATGCGGTAGCGCTTCTCCGCTTCGAGGACTTCGGCGTAGCGGGGATCGACATGCTCTCTGCCTTTGGTGCGCAGGTAGATGTTGCGCAGGTCGATACCGTCGTAGTCGTAGATGAAGGTCGACCGGTCGCCTCTGGGTTTGGTGAGACGGTCGGAGACGATGACATGGCGAAACTCCAGCCCTTTGGATTTGTGGATCGTCATGATCTGAATCCCTTCGCGCTTTTTGGAGGGAGATTCGACGGTGAGGGTCTCGCTCTCGAAGAGAAACGCTTCGATATCTTTGTAGGCGGAGACGATCTCGATCAGTTTGAGGAGGTTGCTGTCGGTGCCGGGGAGTCGGAAGTGGTCGATGATTTCGCGGACCAGCAGCGCGATATCGCGATGTCCGGGATGGAGCCTGAAGTCGATGGGATCGTCCCAAGGCCGGCCGATGAGTGCCAGAAAGTTCGCCTTGCAGATCGCTTCGCCGAAGTAGAGGTGCTTCATCAGCTCGATGACGGCAGCGACGAAGCGGTTGTTGATCAGCAGGCCGGAGGTCTGTGTCGTCACGCTGACGCGCGGGTTTCGCTCCAGGATCTTCTCTTCGATCTCGAAGGCGTCGGCGTTGGCATGTGTGAGGATCGCGATTTCGTCGGCGGGCACGCCCAGATCGAGGAGCCTGAATACCGCTTCGACGATGCCGTCTGTCACATCTTCGCTGGTTTCGACTCTGATGTAGCCTCTGTCGGTATCGCAGTGGCACGCCTGCGGGATGTAGCCGTCGATCACGCCGGTGAAGGTGTCGTTGACGAATCGGACGATATTGCAGTCGCTGCGGTAGTTTGTGTTGAGCTGCGCGAGGGTGACGCCGTAGTGTTTCTGCACGAAGTGAAAGAGCTCTTTCTTGCCGCCGCGGAAGCGGTAGATCGACTGTTTGATATCGCCGACATAGAAGAAAGATTTGAGCCCGCTGCTGCCCGCGCCGGCATGGATCTCTTCGATGATCGGCTCGAGGATGCGGTACTGGACGATATTGGTATCCTGAAATTCGTCGATCAGCAGATGGTCGATCGACGCATCGAGCCTGAAGTAGAGAAAGTCGCGGTCGATCTTCTCATGCAGCAGGCGAAAGAGGAGGTTGGTGACATCGTTGAAGGCGAGGCGGCTGCTGCTGATATTCTCCTGCAGGAGGGTCTCTTTGTAGATGCGGTAGAGCTGCATGTATCGGGAGAGGAGATAGCGCTCTTTGCGTTCGAGATAGGCTGCCAGCCGCGCTTGTATCGTATGCAGGAGCGTGTCCATCTGCGGGATGAAGCATTTGCGAAAATCCCAGTAGTTGAGGCTCTCTTTGGCGATCCATGTCGCTTCCTGCAGCGTCTCGATATCTGTCACTCTGGCAAGCGTATTTTTTGCTCTTTTCGAGAGGTCGGGGCAGTGGTCGTCGAAGAGCATCTGCAGCGCGCCGACGGCTTGCATGACGGATTGGTCGGTGGGGTAGGGAACCGCCTCGAATGTGAGGGCATGCAGCTCGGCCTCTTTGGCATAGAGGTCGTCGAGGAGGCCGAAGATATCGCCCATCTTTTTGCGCTCTCGGGCGGAGAAGCGTACCAGATCCCTGTAGAGGTCGGCGCGTCTGATCTCGCCGAGGAAGCGCAGCATGAAGCGCTGTGCATCCTCCTGCTCGTCGATGATGAAATCGGGCATGAGCCCCAGATGCTGGGAGAAGAGCCGCAGAATACGGGCGAAGAAGGTGTCGATCGTGGAGATACGCAGATCGGCGCTCAGGTAGTCGCGGTAGATCGCTTCGCGCCGTGCGATGATCTCCTCCTCGCTCACCTCCAGCGTCTCGGCGATCGCTTCGCGTTCGTTTTTGCGTTTGGGCAGGTGCAGCTCGGAGAGGACACTCGAGATACGCGCCTGCATCTCGCTGGCGGCTTTGTTGGTGAAGGTGAGGGTGAGGATGGTGTTGGGGCGGGCGCCGAGATAGAGGAGGGAGATGTAGCGGATCACCAGTGCAAAAGTCTTGCCGCTGCCCGCACTCGCTTCGTAGGCCAGAGATTGGTAGAATGCCATCAGAGTATCCTGTTGCAGATTTTTTGGTAGGGGCAGTATTGGCACTTTTTGCGATCTTCGGTCATCGTGAAATCGTACTCCTTCGCGTCGAGGCTTGCCAGATGGGTGTAGAGGAGGTCGAGCTTCTCGTCGAAGAGTGCGTCGGTGACAAGTTCGCCGCTTCTGAGATCGTAGTAGAGCGCTTCTTCGACATTGCCCAGCGATCGGGTGATGAGGTAATAGAACTGCAGCTGGAAGTCACTCTCCTTTTCGAGCCCTTTGCGGCTGGTCTGCGGGATCTTGCCGCTCTTGTAGTCGAGGATATAGTAAGCATCTCCCCTGATGTCGATTCGGTCGATATTGCCGGTGAGGGTCAGATGCCCGAAGGGGGTGCTGTAGGTCTGCTCCGTAGAGTGGACGCGGTACCCCTCAGCGAAGCGCCGGATCTCCTGCGTGACGAAAGGGGCGAGTGTCTCGAGCCAGCGGTCGATCACGAAGCGCAGTGTCGGGCGATCTTCGCTGCGCAGGTAGAGCTCCCGCTGCAGTGCGAGCATGAGTGTGTCGCGGTCGTCGTAGTGTCTGTGTGTGCGGTAGACGGCATGCAGTGCGTCATGCAGCAGGATACCGGTCTCGCGCTCGTCGTCGGCATCTTTGGGTATCTCGAATTCATGCAGCTTGCGGATATAGCGGAAGTAGAACTTGCGCCGGCAGTCGAGAAAGGCCCTGAGTGCGGAGGCGGAGAGGGGCTGTGCGGAGAAGTCGTAGGGGTGGATGAGCGTCTGGCGCATGTAGTGGGGCAGGGGATCACGACGGGCGAAGAGAATCTCCCTCAGATCGCCCAGCGGGCGGTGCCGGTCATGAATGGCGAGCTCTTCGAGAAAACGGGAGGGTTGGTTCTGCTCATCCTCGATGTAGCAGACGGCGACCGCTTTGGCACGGTCGAAGATACGGCTGTAGTAGTACTTCTGCAGATTCTCCCGATCGACGGGTGTCGGGAGCCCGGCGGCTTCACGGATGGCGGAGGAGAGGAAGAGATCCTTTCTGCTGATGTTGGGCAGTACCCCTTCGTTGAAATCGACGACGATCACCGCTTCTTTGGCGATGCCGCGTGTCTCGAGTATCTCCATGACGGTCACTTTGCCGCCTCTGGTGTCGTCGAGGCTGAGACGCGAGAGTCGGCCGAGGAAGAGATGCAGCACTTTGTGAAAAGGGTAGTGCGCGAGGGTCGGGAGGAGTTTGCGAAAGAGGGTACGCTCGGTATCGTAGAGTCTGTAGGCTTCGCTCTGCGCTTCGGGGACGAGGGCATCGAGCAGCGCTTCGGTCTCGGAGGGCGTCAACCGCTTCGACCACTTCTGCGCGACCGCATCGAGGAGTTCGGGTGCGATTTCGAGCTGTTGGACGCGATAGCGGTTTTCGTGATTGCGCTCGGTGAAGAGGCTGTAGATCGCGTCGAGCCTGCGGTAGATATCGGTCGTCGTGTAGCCGAACCCCATCGCGAAGTTGAGGTTGTTTTCGATGTCGAAGAGATCGAGTTTCGTCGCGAAGTCGCCTCTGGGGAGAATGACGACGATCTCTTCGGGGGCATATCCCTCGTTGATGAAGTCGTAGATCTTCTTTTTGACGAAGGCGACCTGCTGCAGCGCACCGGGTTGGGGTGCGATCGTATAGTTTGTCTGCGGCGGGATGTGCGGCCGGGCGGAGGCGATCTCCCGTGCGGAGAGGTCGAGGATATAGTCATGCCCGATCTCCAGTGCGAAGCCCATTTCGCTGAATGCGTCGACCATCTTCCGGTTGAAGCGCCCGGCATGCAGGTGGATGCAGAGCGGCACGATATCGGCGATTTCGGTGAAGATCTCGATTTCGAAGCGGCTGAGATACCCTTCCAGATGGAGGTCGATGCGCGAAAAGCTGCGCAGATAGGCTTCGTTGAGGCGATAGAGGGAGGGGAGGGTCATCTTGTCGACATAGTGTGCCGCATCAAGCAGAGCGATGTAGTTGTCTCGCAGCTGCCGTAGAATCTGCAGATGCTCTTCGTAGCTGGCATAGGTATCATGCAGGACGAGATCCTCGATAGCGACCTTTTCCACTGCCAGCTCTTCGAAAAAGGAGAAGAGATACTGGCTGTTTTTCATAAAGGCAAAAAATTCACGCTCGATTTGCAGTGCACCGAAATTGGCGAAGTCGCTCGCCTGCTGCATCAGGATCGTCCTGGTATCTTCATCGATGAAGGTGCGTCCGGGTACGAGGAGGGCTTTTTTCTCGAAGTCGCCGATCGTGATAAATTTGGGGAGGAGGCTGTTTTGGGAGAGGAGGTGTTGCAGCTCCTCTCTGATCGCTCTGGAAGTCGGGTAGATTTCCAGAGTTCTACTCTGTAGCATTGACCTCGTGCTTGGTGAAGGAGATCAGATTGTCGGGTGTGACGATTTTGGTGAGGATCTGCCAGCGGCCCGGTTTGTCGATCATAAACGATTCGAAGATGTAGTGGCCGTTTTCGGAGCTGAGGACTTTGGGTCGTTTGTCGAACTGGTCTGTATCGGGTCGTGTGATCTTGAGCGTGACATTGGCATCGGATATACCCTTGCCGCTTGCACGATCGGTGAGGGTCAGATCGATACGGTTCTTTTTGCCGAGTGCGAAGTTTTTCGCATCGATGTTGAGGGCATACTTCTTGTCGAATGCCTGCTGCTTGGCGACGATGTCGTTGTAGTTGAGTTCGACATGCTGGTAGCTGTCGAAGTAGAAGTCATCCATGACGACCGGTTTGACATTGGCCTGTTCGATGGTCCATACACCAAGTGCAATGACACCGAAGATCGCAAGTACGATGCCTATCGGCCATCGTAACTCGCTCAGTTTACTCTGTTTTTTCAATACTGTTTCCTTTTTTGATAAATCTTTTTCTGACGATGAGCCAGAGGAAGTAGAGCAGTGTCAGATAGAATATGACACGCACCCAATCCATAAAAGTGCGGCTTTCGTTACCCAGACTCGATTTGAGTTTGACGCCGTAGGAGGAAGCGATCATATCGACGAGATCTGCATAGCCATTTAAAAAAGCTG
Source organism: uncultured Sulfurospirillum sp. (assembly GCA_964384355.1). GTDB lineage: Bacteria > Campylobacterota > Campylobacteria > Campylobacterales > QNZT01 > QNZT01. The sequence goes on from CAYLLC010000026.1 coordinate 13,801, forward strand.
CCGATGTGGGATCGACTTTTGATTTCTGGATCACGATCAGCTTGGTGAAGGTTCCCGAAAAGGGGCTGAAGAGTGAATCTTTGTCGAATTTGCCGTTGAGGTCGGGTGAATTGAACATCTGGTTGATACCGATCTCTTTGCGATCCATATAGGTTTTGGAGAATATCCAGAGTACATAGGGCGGCTTGAGCTCTTTTAAATATCTATCTTTGATTTCAAGAAACTCCGCTTTGCTCAGATGCTTTTTGGCAACGAGCACGGTAGTGACACCTGTTTTTTTGTAGAGTTCGTCTCCCATCTCCTTCATTTTCCCGATAGTCTTGTCGGTCAGAATAGGGTCGCCTTCGTAGACAAAACCGGTATCGACACTCGCAAACAGAGGAAAAACGAAGAGTAGTGAGAGGAGAGTGGCGATTGCCACTCTCTTGTATAGTGGAGATAACACTCAGGTTATCCTACAAAAAGCAGTTCATGTGGTGTATAAACTGCCCAGATGGTGATGGCAGCCATAACTACCAGACCTATTCCTACGACATAATAGAGTATATCTGACAATGCCATTATTTCGCTCCTTTTTCAGCATCTGTAACCACTTTGTAGTGTTTCCAGTTGTCTTTGCTGATCATTTGAATATTTGCTTCGTCTACCAGTTCATAGTAGGTAGTCGCATTTTGCTGCTGTACTTTGACCGCCCAGATAGAGAGGTATACCAGTATCGAAAGCAGCAGAACCGTGGCGATGATACCGCCCAGCAAGCCGTTGAGGTTGAAACACATTCTTCTTGTTGTATTTTCTGCCATGATCTATCCTTATTTCTCTCTGAGTGATAAAATATAGGTAGCGACAGCCTTCTTCTGAACTTCGGTCAATCGTCCGTCGTTGAATTTAGGCATCGTACCGATAAAACCTTTTTTACCGCGGTTGAGCACATCGATGACAAACTTCGGTGTACCGTAGGCACTGATATCCGGAGCCTGGCCACCCATACCTTTGCCATCGTCTCCGTGGCAGCTGGCACATGCTGCGAATGCTGCAGGTTTTTCACCTTTCATACCGCCGGCGAC
>CAYLLC010000026.1:14964-19998 GCA_964384355.1 uncultured Sulfurospirillum sp.
GTTGTACTCACCGATCTGAGAGTAGGCGTTGAGCGGATATCCGATGAACCAGTACCAGAGGCCCCAGATCATCGTACCCAGAAAGCTGACGATCCAGCCGGTCGGTACGGGGTTTTTATACTCACCGATACCATCCCAGTTCTCGTCTGCCAATTCACCTGTACTGGTGTCGGTCTTCATCTGTCTGATGTATTTACCGGCAACATAGACAGTCAGAATAATAATCGCAGCTGCACCGACCAGTGCTAACTGGTTGACAGTATCACTTGATAAATTTATCTTCATGCTGATTCTCCTTTATTTTTCTTCTTTTCCCAGGGAGATGTATGTTCCAACGGCTTCGAATCCAACTCATCGTCCAGCGCGATGTTGGCATACTTCTCATAATCTCTGGTACCCTTCTTTTCGCTGCTGTACAGATGGTAGATATATCCGTAGAGCATCACTACACAAATACCCGTCAATATGACATATGCCGTCGCCTGTATCGTATGAACTGTATCGATATCCATTGTTTTCCCACCTTCTCTAATTTATTTCAAGCCGTTCAGATATGCGATCAGTGCAACGATCTCAGGAATTTTACCCGCTTCGACCGCTTTCTTGACATCTTCGTTTTTCATCTGAGCAGCGATTTTTTTCGCCTCTTCGAGTGCCTCTTTCTGTGCATCCTGGAGTGTGCCGAGTTTTGGCATACCGGGTTTGTCATAAGGGACATTGAAGACTTTTTTGACTGTCAGTGCTTCTGCATAGGCAGTCTCTACATCCGCGAGGTTTTTGAACATATGTTTGTATGCCGGCATGATAGAACCGGGTACGACCGATGTCGGTTCCCACATGTGGTTCTCGTGCCAGTCTGTCGTTCTGTAGTTACCTACGCGGTGCAGATCGGGACCGGTTCTCTTGGAACCCCAGAGAAACGGTCTGTCATAGGCGTACTCACCACTGAGGCTGTATTTACCGTAGCGGTCCGTTTCAGATTTGAAAGGACGAATCAGCTGCGAGTGACATGCGTTACAGCTGTCTTTGATGTAGACTTGTCTGCCTGTCAGCTGCAGAATGGTATAGGGCTTCGTGCCCACCAGGGGTCTCGATTTTTCAGCGAACTGCGGCAGTGCCTCGATGACACCTGCAAACGCAACCGTGACAAACAAGACGACCGTGAAAAAGAATGGATTTCTCTCTAACCAATGAAACATAGTATCTGTCCTCCTTATGCTGCCATAGGTGTAGCGTTCTGAGGTTCTCTCTCAAGCACGCGACCCGCTGCGTATGTTTTGTAGATGTTGAATGCCCACATGAAGACACCGATCAGATAGAGTAATCCACCTACCGCTCTGATGGTGTAGTATGGGTGCAGAACCGTCACGGTATCGATGAAAGAGTACGCGAGGTTACCGTATTCGTCGGTCGCTCTCCACATCATACCCTGTGTGATACCCGCAATCCACATACTTGAGAAGTAGAGGACGATACCGGTAGTCTGAATCCAGAATTGTGCATCCATCAGTTTTTTACTGTAGAGTTCTCTTTTGGCGATACGCGGTGTCATATGGTAGATCGCAGCGATAACCATGAAACCGACCCAGCCAAGTGTACCGTCATGCACGTGTCCCGGGATCCAGTCTGTGAAGTGCGCCAGTGCGTTGACAGATTTGATCGCCTGGATAGGACCTTCGAGTGTAGAGAACATATAGAATGTAGAAGCGAGAACCATGAATTTGATCAATGGATTGGTCTGCAGCTGTCCCCACTCACCTTTCATCGTCAGGAGCATATTGATCGCTGAACCCCATGAAGGCAGGATCAGAATGACGGAGAAGATGGAGCCCATCGTCTGCATCCAGTCAGGAACGGTAGAGTAGAGAAGGTGGTGTCCGCCGGCCCAGAGATAGACAAACATCAGACCCCAGAAAGCCATCAGGGAGAGCTTGTAAGAGTATACGGGCTGACCGGACTCTTTTGGCAGGAAGTAGTAAATCATAGCAATGATAGGAGTCGTGAAGACGAATGCAACCGCATTGTGTCCATACCACCACTGTACCAGTGCATCGTTGGTACCTGCATAGAGTGAGACGGAGTGATACCATTTACCCAGCCCTGTCACCAGATAGGTAGGTACTTCCATGTTGTTGAAGAGATAGAGCATCGCGACAGCCACATAGAATGCGATGTAGTACCACATGGAGATGTAGAGATACTTCTCTCTTCTGATACCGATCATACCGAAGAGGCTGATACCGAAGACGACCCAGACAACCACGATCGCAATATCGATAGGCCACTCGAACTCAGCGTACTCTTTGGAAGTGGTGATACCCATCAGAAGTGAAACGACGACTGCAGCGACACCGGCGATATAGAGCCAGAAGTGCAGTTTGCCGATAAACATCATGAACGGGGATTCCGCCATAGAGACTTTGAGAATTCTCTGTCCCGAATAGTACCAGGCTGCCCAGATACCGCTCAAAGTAAAGCCAAACGCCACAGAATCTGTGTGTAACGGTCTCAGACGGCTGAATGTGCCGTACTCACCGAATAGGTTGTTGAGGTGCGGAAACGCGAGTTCAAACGCGATAAACACACCGATCGACATACCTACAATACCTAATACAATCGCTGCGATGGCGAACATCTTGGCGACCGTATAGTCATACTCTAATGCATTGTGTGATTGCATTAAATACCTCCTAAATGAATTTGTATTGTCATGATTTACACATGATGACCTGTTATTATATTGATTAGAAATGGAAAAATAGCTTAAAATGATATTTCAGGGGGTAAAAAAAACGCGATGATTTGCTTTTTGTTAATCTATCGCAAACTATTTGGCACTGAAAAGCGCAGCTTGTTTCGTCACGGCCGCTTCCATGTGTCGAAGCGGCCGGTTTCAGAAGATGAAGCGGAACCCGAGATAGCCGGAGTCGGTGTAATTGAGAGATGCACCTTTGTAGTCGGTGTCGATATTGCGGTATCCGGCATAGAGCTCGACATTTTCGATGATCTGCAGCGTCGCTTCGATGCGGTACTCCAGATACTTGTCGGCATCCTGAAATGCCAGCGGAGAGGGTGCATAGAGGATTTTCGCACCCAGCGTGCCGATCGGGATGTTGCCGGAGTAGACTTTGTGTTTGAAGCCGAAGAGGATCGGCAGCGCCATAAAGTCCTTGCCTCCGTGACCGGTGAAGACCGATTTGATCCCGACCTGAAACATCAGCGGATGGTAGTTGTAGAAGACATTCTCGACGAAGGCCCCGATACCTACCAGCGAGTCGTTGTCGTTGATATAGTTGAAATCGGCGTAGAAGTTGCGAAATACGGGATCGCTCGTCAGCGGTGCGACATTGGCCCTGGCTTCAAACTCGACGACGCTGGTGTTGACATTGAGCCCGAACGCGTAGCGCTGATAGGCATGCATGTTGAGCGTGAGCAGCAGGGCCGTCAGGAGAAAAAATAGCCTCTTTTTCACTTTGGAGATCCTTTTTCGGACTTTTATTGGCATACATTCTAAGAGAAGATAGTTTATAATCCCTTTATGAATAGATTAATTATTGCTATATTTTTAACATTAAATCTCGCCGCTTCGACGCTCCATCTGGCCATCGGCTCCAATCCCGGCAAACTCAATCCTCTGCTTGCCACCGACAGTGCCAGCGGTGAGATCGCCGGCTGGATTTTCGATGCGCTGGTCGCCTATGACAAAGAGGGCCGTATCGAGCCGCGTATGGCCGAGAGCTATCGTTTCGCGGACGAGAGGACGCTGATCTTCAAGCTGCGCCGGGATATCCGCTGGAGCGACGGGGTCCCTTTTACGGCCGATGATGTGCTCTTCACCTATCGGCTGATCAATTCACCCAAAATCTTCACCCCCTATACGAGCGAATTCCGCTATGTCCAAAGCGTCACGGCCCCCGATCCCTATACGGTGGTAGTGAAGTACAAAGAGCCCTATTTCAAAGCGCTGGAGACCTGGCTGACCGATATCGTGCCGAAGCATATCCTCGAAAAAGAGGAGGATATCATGACGAGCCGCTTCAACCAGCATCCGATCGGTACCGGCCCCTATATCCTGAAGGGATTCGAGATCTCCAAGGATATCACCCTGCATGCCAATCCCGACTACTTCCGCCGCCGTCCGGGTATCGACAAGATCGTCTACCACTTCATGCCCGATCCCAGCACGCAGTTTCTGATGCTGCGTTCGCACAAGCTCGATGTCGGCGGATTGACGCCGCTGCAGCTGGAGCGGCAGATCGACGGGGATTTCAGATCCTACTACAAGATCTACGAGAAGCTCTCTCAGAGCTATACCTATCTGGGATTCAATCTCAAAGCGAAGAAGTTTCAGGATCCGCGCGTGCGGGAGGCGCTCTCACTGGCGATCGACCGGCAGGAGCTGGTGGATATACTCTTTTTCGGGCATGGACGGGTCTGCAACGGCCCCTTTATGCCGGGGACCTTCGCCTACAACGACAACATCAAAGCACCCCAACCCGATCTCAAAAAGGCCAGAGAGCTGCTCGAAGCGGCGGGATACGACCGCAGCCATCCGCTCACCTTCGAGATCGTCACCAACTCCAACAATCCGATCCGCGTCTATGCGACACAGATCATACAGCACCAGCTCGCCAGAGCGGGCGTGAAGGTGACGATCAGGACGATGGAGTGGCAGGCGTTTCTCAATACGGTGGTCATGCCCAAAAAGTTCGAAGCGGTCATTCTGGGATGGGGGCTGGGACTGATGCCGGATGCCTACTCGATCTGGCACAGTGAAGGGGCGAAAAAGGGCGGATTCAATTTTATCAGTTATAAAAATAAGAAGGTCGATACCCTCATCAAAGAGGCGGAGCATACGGTCGACAGAGAGAAGCTCGGAAAAATCTATCGGGAGATTTTCGCCCGGATCGTGCATGACAATCCCTATCTCTTCCTCTATATTCCCGACTCCATCACGGTCGTCAACAGAAAGATAGAGAATGTCTCACAGTCGATACTCGGTGTCATGCACAATGTGATCGACTGGATCAAACC
>CAYLLC010000027.1:0-7832 GCA_964384355.1 uncultured Sulfurospirillum sp.
ATGCCAAAATCCCACAAGCTGCTCTATGCCGCCTACCTTCTCATCTGGATCGTCACCGCCATACACCCCCGCTATCCGCAGGATTGGCTGCTTGAGAATGTGCTTCCCGTCACGCTCTTTCCGCTCGTGCTCTGGCTCGACAGAACCTACCGCTTCACACTGACGAGTCTCTCGCTGCTGTTGCTCTTCGCATCGCTGCATGCCGTCGGGGCACACTACACCTACGCCGAGACGCCCTTTTTCGAGCCGATCAGCCGCTTTTTCGGCTCGGAGCGCAACGACTACGACCGGCTGGTCCATTTTCTCTTCGGGCTGCTGCTCTTTCGCCCGCTCTTCGAGATCCTCTCCCGCTTCGTCACCAGACCCGGCTTCGCGATCTTTGCGACATTCGTCACGATCGTCGCCGTTTCGGACCTCTACGAGATACTGGAGTGGGCCGCTACGATGATCTTCCATCCCGATCTCGGTATCGCTTTTCTCGGGACGCAGGGGGATGTCTGGGACGCGCAGAAGGATATGCTCGCCGCGATCGTCGGTGCCGCGATCAACGCCCTGCTCTGCTACGGATGCTATCTGCATCTCTACCGAAGGTGCCGCGATTGAACACCCCCGATACGGGATACGACCTCATCGTCGCGGGCTCCGGTGCTGCAGGCATGATGGCGGCGATCACCGCTGCGCGGGCGGGTCGCAGGGTGCTCATTCTGGAGAAGCTCTCCCGCCCCGGTGCCAAACTCAAAGCTACGGGCGGCGGCCGATGCAATCTCACCAACACGCTGCCGATCGAGGATTTTATGGGCAGATTCGGACGCAACGGACGCTTCATGCGCCCGGCCCTCTCGCACTTCGATCAGCAGGCCCTCAGGGATTTTTTTCACCGCATCGGCGTACAGACCCACGCTCCCGACGGGTTTCGGGTCTTTCCCCATACGCATGATGCGCAGACGATTCTCTCCGCCCTTTTGCGCGAGCTGGAGCGGCTCGGCGTCGAGATACGCTGCAGGGAGCGGGTGACGGAGATAGCGGTGCATGCGGGAGCCGTCACCGGTCTGATCACCCCAAACGGCCGTTTCGAAGCGACGCATGTGATCATCGCCACGGGCGGGATGGGTTACCCGATGCTCGGCGCGGAGGGAGACGGCTACCGCATCGCACAGAGACTCGGACACCGCATCACCTCTCTGCATCCGGCGATGATGCCGCTGCAGACCGCAGAGCGGTGGGTCGCCAACTGCCGTGCAGATACGATCCCCGCCGCGACGATCAGGGTCGATCTGCCCGGCAAAAAGCGCTTGACGGCCAGAGGCGATCTGATCTTTACCGGAAACGGTATCCGCGGGCCGGTGGTGCTCGACTTCTCGCGTGAGATCACGCCCCTGCTGGAGAAGCACGGCAAAGTCCCGCTGCTGATCAACATGACGCGCGGCATGCATGCCGACCAGATCCTCCGCCATATCAAAAGCGAAATCGCCAAAGCGCCGCAGAAGCCCCTGATAGCGCAGCTCGTCACACTCTTGCCCCGCTCCGTCGCGATCGAGATCTGCCGCCTCTGCGATGTCGATCCCGAGATGCGGTTTGGCAAGATTGCCGGTGCGGCCCGTGACAGAGTGGTCAACATGCTCGCATGGACGCCGCTGACGGTCACGGGGCATGAGGGCTTCAAGATGGCGATGATCACCCGAGGCGGCATCTCGCTCAAAGAGATCGACCCGGATACGCTCCAGAGCAGGAGGATATCGGGGCTTTTCTTCTGCGGGGAGGTGGTCGATCTCGACGGGCCGTGCGGCGGCTTCAATCTGCAGTGGTCCTTCGCCAGCGGCCATCTCGCCGGACACCTCGGTGATCTGCCCAATTAATTCTCACCGCTAACCGCTTTCTTAGTAAAAATGGGTTAGACTTCCGCAACTGTTTAAGTTAAATAATTTTTCCCTTAATATAAACCATCTCTACTTTAGGAATTGCATGTACCAGGAAGCATGGCAGCTGATCGCAGATAGCCGCTACATCACACTCATATCGCACATCAACCCCGACGGAGACGCACTCGGCAGCTCCCTTGCCCTCTACCCGATTCTGCGCGATATGGGCAAAAAAGTCTCCGTCGTCAATGTCACGACACCGCTGCCCGTGCGGTATGATTTCTTGCCCAATTTCGACCGGATCAAGACGACGCTTCCCGAGCGGGTCGATCTGCTGATCAGCTTCGACTGCGGCAGCTTCGACAGGCTCGGTATCGAGAGGCCCGATGCACCGATCATCAACATCGACCACCACATCACCAACACCCGCTACGGCACACTCGATCTCATCGACGAAAAGATGCCGAGCGCATCGAGCGTCGTGCTGCAGCTGCTGCATGCCGGCGATATCCCGCTGCGCAGAGATGTCGCCACCTGTATCTATACCGCGCTGGCGGAGGATACCGGCTTTTTCAGCTACGAAAATGTCAACCACCGCACTTTCGAGATCGCCGAAGAGCTGGTCGCCGCCAAAGCCGATCCCCGCATCGTCGCACAGAACCTCAAAGAGCGCAACTCACTGGCCAAACTGCGCCTCAGCGCGATCACGATCGAGAAGTTACGGCTCGTTTACCATGCTATGATAGGATACGCGATTTTAACACTGCATGATTTTTCACGGACGGGGGCGCTGCGTTCGGACAGTGACGAGTGCGTCGACCTGATACGCTCACTGGCGACCGTGGAGGTGGCGATCCTGCTGATCGAAGAGGAGCACGGGTACAAAGTCTCGCTGCGCAGCAAAGGCAGATGCGACGTCTCCGCCATAGCCGTCGCATTCGGCGGCGGCGGGCACAAAAGGGCAGCCGGATTCACCACCTCCGAAAAAGCGTCGGAGAAGATCATCGCAGAAATCATCGAAAAGGTAGATTTATGAATTTGAGAAGAGCGAGCGCACTCGGTGTACTGATCCTGCTGCTGCTGATCGGTGCGGCGGGATACGGCGGCTATCGGCTCATCAACTCACCGGCGTTCGAGACCAACAAGCCGATCATCGAGATGCCCACCGAGCGCTACTGGAATACGCACCACCCTTTCGACATCAACATCAGTGACGACAGCGGCCTCAAAACGGTCATCGCATACCTCAGCAACGGTCGGGAGCGCGTCAAAATAGCCGATATCGACTTCAGAAAACCGCCCAAAACCTACACCCTGCAGATCAAATATCCCAAAATCGGCTTCGTCCACAACAGTGACGACCTCCGGCTGACCGTCATCGCCAAAGACAGCAGCAAGTGGCACTTTTTCAAAGGCAACAGCGCCGTCAAAAAGATGCGCATCCGCGTCGACGACGAGAAGCCCGACCTCTTCTCGCTGGTCACCTCCTACGGTATCACCCGGGGCGGATCGGCGCTGGCGATCTTCAAAGCGACCGACAAAAACCTCAAAGCGCTCTATGTCGAGACCAACTTCGGCAAACGGTTCGAGCCGACCCCCTTCTACAAGGATGGCTACTATGCGGTGCTGCTGGCATGGCCGATCCATCAGAAGCGCTTCAGTGCGAAGGTGGTCGCCGTCGATGCCGCAGGCAACAGATCGCGTGCACGGCTCAGCTTCTTTCTCAAAGCGCGCTCCTACCGCACCTCGTACCTGCAGGCAAAAGACCGCTTCATCAACGGCAAGATCAGCGATCTGGCGGAGGATGAACCGGAAAAGACCAAAGATCTCACACCGACCGAAAAGCTCCGATTCATCAACGAAACCTACCGCACCGAAAACGACGCCCTGATCAAAAAGGTGACACGGCGCGTCGACCACAACCGCTTCGAGAGTTTCGATATCAGACCCTTCTACCCGCTCAAAAACGGCAAAGTGGTCGGCAGCTTCGGAGACCACCGCTACTACTGGTACAAAGACAAAAGCAATGTCATCAGCGAATCGTACCATCTGGGCATCGATCTGGCGAGTATCCGTCAGGACAATATCTACTCCACCAACCCCGGCATCGTCGTCTTCGCCAACTACAACGGCATCTACGGTAACAATCTGATCATCTACCACGGCCTGGGGCTCTACACCGTCTACGGACACTGCTCCACCCTGCTCAAAAAACGGGGCGATCTCGTCAAAGCGGGAGAGGTCGTCGCCAAAACCGGTGCGACGGGGCTGGCACTGGGAGATCATCTCCATTTCAGTACGATGGTGCACGGTATCTTCGTACGCCCTGCCGAGTGGATGGACAGCAAATGGATCAAAGCCAACATCACCGATGTGATCGAAAGCGCGAAACAGATGATCGACAAATAAGCGAGGGAGAAAGCATGAAAGCCAAACAGAAAAATCTGAGAATTTTCGAGATCGAGGTAGTCAGCGACGACGCATTTTTCGCCTATATGGACAAGAACGAAATTTTGCTGAAAGATTTCTTTCTGCTGCTGAAGGGGCATATCAGCGACGCCGTCACGGCATACCTCGACGAGCACCGTTTCTGTTACAAACTGGCGAGCGAATGCCCTATCAAAATCCCCTCCAGAGAGCGTTCGGGCGAAAAAGATGCTATAATGGAGCCAAACAAGCCGCAAAGAGAGGCCCGGGACCGCACGCAGGTCGTCAAAGAGCGGGTCAAAACGCTCCTCGTCGAACAGCCGGTACGCTCCGGCGTGGAGATATCGCATGCGGGGGATGTGACGATTTTCGGGCGTGTCAACAGCGCCGCCAAAGTCTTTGCCGAGGGCAATGTCGAAATCTACGGCGTCATCGACGGCGTCATCGAGTGCGACGGAGACTACATGATCGTCAAGGATCTGGGCAAAGGGCATATCATCTTCCGGGGAGATATCCTCGACAGAGATCTCTTCGACGGCAAAGTGAAAAAGATCACCTCCGGCAAAGAGGGCGTGGTCATAAAGGATCTTTTTGAAACAGCTCACTATTAAGAAGCCGATCAAAGGTGTCGGCATCGGCCTGCACAAGGGCGAACCGATACGCTTCAGCATGCATCCGCTCGATGCGGACAGCGGTATCGTCTTTTACCGCACCGACACCAATACCTACATCCAGGCGGAGCCGAACCATGTCGTCGATACCCGTATGGCGACCGTCATCGGCAAAGAGAGCAGCAGCATCTCGACGATCGAGCATATGCTCTCGGCGATCTACGCATTCGGGATCGACAATCTGCTGATCAAGATCGACGCGTCGGAAGTGCCGATCCTCGACGGCAGCAGCACCAGCTTCTGCATGATGCTCAACGAGACCGGCCTGCAGGAGCTCGGCGCCGACAAACGCGTCATGCTGATCGAAAAGGAGGTGGAGATCAGAGAGGGTGAGAAGTTCGTCAGAATCTCCCCCGCCCCGACGCAATCCTACCACTTCCAGATCCGCTTCGCCCATCCGGCCATCGGGTTTCAGGAGTATGGCTTCGAATTCAGCAAACAGGCCTATATCGATCAGATCTCGCGTGCGCGGACCTTCGGATTTCTCAAGGATGTCCAGATGCTGCGTGCCAACAACCTCGCACTCGGCGCATCGCTGGAGAATGCAATCGTCCTCGACAACAACAGAATCATCAACAGCGACGGCCTGCGCTACAACAACGAATTTGTCCGGCACAAGATACTCGATGCGATCGGCGACCTGAAGCTGCTGGGCATCCCCTACATCGGCAAGTACGAATCGTTCGCCGGAAGCCACCATCTCAACCATCTGCTCACCAAAAAAGTGCTCGAAGATCCCGAAAACTACACGATCATCGATGTCGAAGCGCGGCACGGCGAGCAGCTGGCGAAGGTCTACGCCTAAGTGCGCCGCAAACCGCAGGTCGATATTCTCGTCATATCGCTGAGCGCACCGCTGCAGATCGGCATCTACGAAGCGGGCAAGCTTGTCGGAAGCTACCGCAGCGAAGAGAAAACCAGCGAGATACTCCCCCGGCTGATGGAGGAGATCATGCACAGCTACGAACCGCAGCGGCTCTTCTACGCCAGAGGGCCCGGAAGTTTCATGGCGATCAAGGTCACCTATCTCTTCCTCAAGACGCTCAGCGTGGCGCTGGATCTGCCGCTTCAGGCGACGGACGGGTTCCGGTTCAACCGGAATTCACCGATCAAAGCGGTGGGGAGTCTTTATTTTAGTAAAGAAAATGGTAAGATATCGGCGCGAAAAATAGAGATCGACAAAGAGAAGATCGAACCCTTCAGACTCCCCGAAAGGCTGGAGTATGAAATCTTTTCGGACGAATCGGAACCGCTCTATATCTTACCGGCAGTGTAACAAGGATAAAAGTTGACAATAGATGTACCCGCTACCAGCGCCAATCTTGGACCAGGATTCGACAGCCTCGGACTGGCTCTCGATCTGACCAACCATATCGTGATCAAGCCCTCCAACTTCGTCTCGATAGCGCTGCGCGGAGAGGGCTCCAACAAACCCAAACTCAAGACCAACAACCAGTTCGTCAATATCTTTTACAACTTCTATATCAAACTGGTCGGCAAACGGGACAGCTTCCGGTTCGAATTTCACAACAACATCCCCTTTTCGAGGGGATTGGGAAGCTCATCGGCAGTCATCGTCGCAGCGATTGCGAGCGCCTACAAGATGGCCGGTGTCGAGCTCTCACGCGATGCCATCCTCAACAAAGCCCTCTTCTACGAGCCGCACCCCGACAATATCGCTCCTGCAGTGCACGGCGGCTTCACGGCATCGCTGACGATCCGGGGCGAAAAGGTGATCACCCAGAAGAAGGAGATCCCAGGCTACCTCAGAGCGGTCATGGTGATCCCCAACCGTCCGATGTCGACCAATCAGTCGCGCACCAGGCTGCCCAGGAACTATTCGATGCAGAAGACCGTCTTCAACCTCTCGCATGCGGCGGTGCTGACGGCGGCCTTTTTCAACGAGGACTGGAAGGTGCTGCGTATCGCATCGGAGGATATGATGCACCAGAGCGTACGGATGAAGATGCTCAAAGAGCTCTTCGATGTACAGAAGACGGCTCTGATGAACGGTGCGCTGATGAGCACCCTTTCGGGCAGCGGCTCCTCTTTTTTCAATATGTGCTATGAAGACGATGCCGCCTATCTGGCAGAGAAGCTGAAGAGAGGGTTCCCGCAATTCAGAGTGGAGACTTATAATTTCAACAATATCGGCTATAAGTTCGGAAATTAATAGTTTCTTTAGGTAAATTATTATAATGTACAAAATTATTTAACTATGAAAAGTCCTATCAGGATGTGCATTGGCTGCAGGCAGAGAATTTCCCAAAAAGAGCTTATCAGATTGCAGTATGTCGAAAAGAAATTAACCTACTTCAGCGGCAAAGGCAGAAGCTTTTATCTTTGTGGCGAATGTTCTTCTAAAAGAGATAAAAAACTTTTGAGAGCGCTCAGCAGAGTGTGCAAAAGAGAGATTAAAATTACAGATGTGGAGAGTTTATTAAATGGATAAAGTTCGTATTAGCGAAGTTGCGCAGGAGCTTGGTATCGAGACCAAAGAAGTATTGACAAAGGCGAAAGAGATCGCTTTGTCTGCCAAAGCTGCCAACAGCGCTATCACTATTGCCGATGCAGAAGTGCTGGCCAACTACATACTGACCGGTGAAGCACCTGCCGGCCTCAAAAAAGCGGAAAAAGCGACGGAAGCGAAAAGCACGAAGAAAGCGGAAGCGCCGAAAGCCCAAGAGAGCGAAGCGGAAAAAGCCGCCGAAAAGCCCGCAGAGACGCCGACAGCCGAAGCGAAGCAGCCCAAAAAGCCTGAAACGGCCAAAGAAGCTGCACCCGAAGCTGCCAAAGCCAAAGAGAGTGCCAGACCCAAACGCCGCCAGATCGAGAAGGTAGCCAGACCCGGTGCGAAAGCGGAAGCGCCCAAAGC
>CAYLLC010000027.1:7932-19024 GCA_964384355.1 uncultured Sulfurospirillum sp.
CCCAAAGCAGAGAAAATCGCAGAAAAGCCCGCAGAAACACCGGCAGCCGAAGCGAAGCCGGCAGCGGCAGTGAAGAAACCGGAAGAAGCCCCCGAAACAGCAACCAAAACGGAAGAGAAACCCAAAGAGACTATCGCCCCGGCGGCCAAAAGCCTGAAAAAACGGCGCGGTATCATGATCGTCAAGAAAAAGCGTCCCAACAGAGAGACCGGCGAACGCTCCACACCTGCACGCACCGTCATGCCGGGAATCGTCGAAGGGGTCAAGAAGAAGAAAAAGACCCGAAAGAGTGCGACCGCCAAACAGAACGACTCCGAGAAGCTGGACATCTTCACACAGAGCGATATCGCCAGCATCGAGATTCTCGGTGATGACGATCTGGTCGTGCTGCATGACTTCAGCTTCGACCTCGAGGACAAAGAGGAGAAAGAGAAAGAGCAGCAGAGAAGAAGAAAAAAATTCGAAGCTGCCAATATCAGACAGACACGCAACACTTCGTTCGTACAGCAGCGCGGCATCAGCAGAAAATCGAAGCGCAGAAAGCGCAGAAAAAAAGAGGAAGAAGGAACAAACACTATCGATCATATAGAGATACCGGAAGATATCCGGGTTTACGAATTTGCGGAAAAAGTGGGACGCCCCGTCAGCGATGTCATCAAAGTGCTCTTCGGGCTCGGCATGATGGTCACCAAAAACGACTTCCTCGAGAAAGATGCGATCGAAATCCTCGCCGACGAGTTCGATGTCGAAGTGACGACGATCAATCCTCTCGACGAATTCGACTACGAAAAAGAGTACGAAGAGAACGAAGCCGAATCAGAAGCCGAAGGCGAAACGAAACCGCCCGTCATCACGATTATGGGCCATGTCGATCATGGTAAGACTTCGCTCCTCGACAAAATCCGCCGGACCAAAGTCGCTGCCGGCGAGCATGGCGGTATCACGCAGCATATCGGTGCCTACACGATCGAAAAAGATGGCCACCCCATCACCTTCATCGATACCCCGGGCCACGCCGCCTTTACCGAGATGCGTGCCCGTGGTGCCGAAGTGACCGATATCGCAGTCATCGTCGTCGCAGCCGACGACGGTGTCAAGCCGCAGACCAAAGAGGCGATCGAGCATGCCAAAGCGGCCAATGTCCCCTTTGTCGTCGCGATCACCAAAATCGACAAACCCGAAGCCAATCCCGACATGGTCAAAGCGGGACTCGCCGAGCTGGGCGTCACACCGGTCGACTGGGGCGGAGAGCAGGAGTTCGTCAATGTATCGGCACATACCGGTGAAGGGATCGACGAGCTGCTGGAGCTGCTGCTGCTTCAGGCGGAAGTACTGGAGCTGCATGCCAGCAAAGAGGCGAGAGCCAAAGCCTATGTCATCGAAAGCGCACTCGAGAAGGGACGCGGACCGGTCGCGACGGTCATCGTCCGCAACGGTACGCTGCATGTCGGCGATACGATCGTCTGCGGCATCGCACACGGCAAGGTTCGCGCGATTCTCAACGAAAACGGCCAGAATCTCAAGGAGCTGACACCGGGCATGCCGGGTGTCGTCGTCGGCCTGAGCGAAGTGCCCAACGCCGGTGATACGCTGATGGCCGTCGAGAGTGACAAAGTCGCCAGAGAGTATGCGCAGAAGCGTGCGGAGTATATCCGACAAAAAGAGCTCTCCAAATCGACCAAAGTCACCCTCGAGGAGCTGGGCGCCAAGATCGCCGAGGGTCAGATCAAAAATCTGCCGGTCATTCTCAAAGCGGATGTCGCCGGATCGCTCGAGGCGATCAAAGGGAGTCTGGAGAAGCTGAAAACCGACGAAGTGAAGGTCAATATCATCAGTGCGGGCGTCGGCGGTATCACCGAGAGCGATATCACCCTCGCGGAAGCGAGTGAAAACGCCGTCATCATGGGATTCAATGTCCGACCAACCGGCGGCCTCAAAGAGAAGGCCAAGCGCGCCGGCGTGACGATCAAGACCTACAATGTCATCTACGATCTGATCGACGATGTCAAAGGATTGCTCGGCGGCCTGCTCTCACCCGTCATCCGCGAAGAGCAGCTCGGACAGGCGGAAGTACGCGATGTCTTCAAAGTGCCCAAGCTCGGACTCGTCGCCGGTGCGATCGTCACCGACGGCGTCATCAACAGAGGTGCGAAAGTGCGTGTCATCCGTGACGGTGTCGTCATCTACGAAGGCGAAGTCTCCTCGCTCAAGCGCTTCAAAGACGATGTCAGAGAGGTCGCCAAAGGGTATGAGTGCGGTATCGGCGTAGAGGGGTACAGCGATGTCAAGCCGGGCGACTTCCTCGAGAGCTTCAAACTGGTCGAAGAGAAAGCGACACTGGAGTAACCCATGCCAAAAAGCATCAAACTCCAGCGTACGGAATCGGTCCTGCGTGAGCTGGTACCCGAAGCGATCAGCACGCTCTCCGATACGCAGATCAACAATATCCCCGTCGTGGATGTCGAATGCAGCCGCGGCAAGTACGACGCCAATGTCTATCTCGACCCCTCCTTCGTAGACCCTTCCGACGAAGCGCATATCGTCCGCCAGCTGCAGAAAGCGAGCGGCTATATCGAAAACTACTGCAAGCAGGCGGAGGGGTGGTACCGCTGTCCGAAGTTTCACTTCCGGTTCGACCACTCGCTGGAGCGGCAGAACAAGATGGACGATCTCTTCAAAAAGATCGAAAAAGAGCTGGGAAAATCGGATGGATAGAAAAACACTCGAAAATCTCCTCGCCGAATGCGGCGTGCAACTCTACGATACCGAAGTGGTCACCGAAAACGACCATCGCATCTACCGCATCTACATCACCTCCGAAGCGCCCGTCACACTCGAAAAGTGCACCGAGGTGACACGCATCGTCTCCCCGATCCTCGATCTGGAGCCGCCGGTAGAGGGAGAGTACTTTCTGGAAGTGAGCTCACCGGGAATCGACCGCCAGCTCAAGAGCCTCGATCACTTCAGACACTCCGTCGGCGAACTGGTCAAGCTCAAACTCACCGACGGCACCAAAATCAAAGCGAAGATTCTCGGCGTAGAGGGTGATACGATCCGACTCTACGACAAGGGCGACAAGGCAGAAAAAAGCATCCCTTTCTCCGAGATCACCAAAGCCAAAACCTACTTTGAATGGTAGTCGACGACGCCTTCTACATGCGGCTCGCGCTCGATGCCGCATGGCGCCATCAGGCACTCACCTACCCTAATCCCCCCGTCGGGGCAGTGATCCTCGACCGACACGGCAAAATCCTCTCGATCGCAGCCCACACCGAAGCGGGCACGGCACATGCGGAGCTGGCGGCAGCCGTCGCTGCGGTACGCGATCTGGGCGATACCGCAGTCGAGGGACTCGACACACCCGCTGCACAGCATGCCTATCTCTGCGAAAAATATACCGGCTACTTCAGAGGCGCATCGATCTATGTGACGCTCGAGCCCTGTATGCACAGCGGCAGAACACCGCCATGCTCCATGCTGATAGAGAGGCTCGGCTTTTCGCATGTCATCATCGGCAGCCGTGATCCCAATCCCGAAGCGGCCGGTGCCGTCGATTTTCTGCAAAGCCAGGGGATCGAAGTACGTACCCCCGTTCTGGAAACTGCATGCGATGCCCTCCTCTATCCGTTTCGCAGATGGCAGGCGCAGAAGCCTTTTATCTTTTTCAAACTCGCGAAGCATCAAAACGGTACGATCAGCGGCCGACATGTCAGCAGCTTCGCTTCACGGCAGCTGGTGCACCGCATCCGCACCAAAATCGACCTGCTGGTCATCGGCGGCGATACCGTCCGCAGCGACCGCCCCACACTCGACTGCCGCCATGCCGACACGGCAAAAGCCCCCGATCTGCTCATCTACACTTCGCATGACGATCTCGACCGCTCGATCCCGCTCTTTTCGGTACCCGGCCGCAAAGTGACGATCTGTGACAATTTCGACATGCTCTCCTCCTATCGCCATATCATGATCGAGGGAGGAGAGGGGATGTTTCACCGCACGCGCCGTCTGGTCGACTACTACCTCTTCTTTACGACCGATCGCTTCGCCAGAGGCAAAAAGATCGATCTCGACGCTAATTTGGAAAATTTACAGATATTCAAAAATGAATCTGATACAATAGCGTGGTTCAAAAATCTCGACAAGGAATCTGCGTGAATAGAGTGGTACCGTTTCTGACCATAGGGATACTGGGGATGCTGCTGGGCGGCTGCAGCTACAAAGCCGGGAGTTTTTTCGAAGACCTCTTCGCCGAAAACAGCGTCGTCAAAGCCGAAGGGCAATACAAGGGAAGCGTGGCGGCGGATGCGCATGCACCGATCATCCAGACCCGTTCGCAGAAAGCGTATGCCGCCATCCAAAAAAAGGCGAGAACCTACCGCGGAAAGATCGCGGCGGTACACTTCGACCGCGACTTCAACCTCTACGCCTATACCTTTATCGACAATCTGACGCATGCACCTGTCACATTCTACTACGACAAAAATATCCAGAGCAACCGCTACGGAGGCGACTACCGCGTCACGATCAGCGGCAACTACCTGATACGCTACGAACAGATTCAGCCGACAAGCAGCCGACACTCCGGGAAAAGCGCCACGCAAAAGCCCCGCGCAGTCGAACACAAAACGGTCAAAAAGTACAAAAGAAGGAAGCGGTCGTCGATAAAAGTACCCGTGGAGGAGAAAATAAGCCCATTATGAAACGAACGGTTTAAATATTAACCGTTCGTTTACTTTCATACTCTATACTTTCAGAGTAAACAAATTCATTCAACACTCCTTTTGAATTGAAGTGTTTCAGGATGCGGGTCCTGAGGCATTTTACTCGTAAGCCGGCGTTTGCGGAGACGTCGGTTTACAAACAACCCTCATTATAAAACATCTTTCATTAAACAAAAATTAATCGCTTCTCTATTATAACAAATTCTTTTCTATTAACCTATCTGCGTTATACTTACCCCACTTATTTTCGAGGGGAAAATGTTCATGAAAAAGCTATACGATATACTGATATCCATGAAGACCATGCTGCTGCTGACCTTCATCTTTGCAGCTTCGAGTGCCGTGGCGACATTCATCGAGAATGACTTCGGCACCGAGACCGCATGGGCCGTCGTCTACGGCACGCGATGGTTCGAGATCGTCATGATACTGCTCGCGATCAACCTGATCGGCAATATCTTCCGCTACAAGATGACCCGCAGGGAGAAGTGGCCCGCCCTCCTCTTTCACAGCGGCTTTCTCGTGATTCTGCTCGGTGCGGCGACTTCCCGCTATCTGGGATACGAAGGGACGATGCATATCCGCGAAGGCATGACACAAAACCAGATCACCTCCAGTGAATCCTATATCCAGGTCGATGCACGCAAAGGGGATGCCGCGAGCCACGCCGAGTTGCGCGTGCGCATGTCCAAAATCACGCCCAACAACTTCACGCTCGGGGGAACGCTTGCGGGCAAGCCCTACACCGTACGCGTCAAATCCTATCTGCCCAATGCACACAAAACGATCGTCGAAGATCCCAACGGTCAGCCGATGATCAATATGGTCGTGGTAGCCGAGGGGAGAAAGCCGGAGAGCATCACGCTCAAATCGCATGAGCGCTACGGTACGGGTCTGATGGATATCACACTCAATCAGCCGCCCAAAGATACCGCACCCCAGCTGCAGATCTACACGCGCGACGGAAAGTTCTACTTCAAATCGCCGCGCAAAGGCTCCTGGACCAAAATGGCGGACCAGTCTACCGGCAGCTTCGAACCCGGCAAAGAGTACCCGCTACAGACACGACGCATGTACGATTTCGGTGTGATCAAGCTGGTCCCCAAGCAGCTCTTCGCCAAAGCGGCCGTCAAAGTGGTCAAAGGGGAAGAGAAGGCAGGCGGACGCAAAATGAAAACGGCACAGAAATCTGCCGTCGTCGTCGAAGTCAGCTACAACGGCGAGACCAAAACGGTACCGCTGATGGGATTCGGACGCGGTACCGAAGGGATCCCCGAAACGCTCAAAGTGGGCGGTGCCCAATTCAGGCTCGTCTGGGGAGCCAAACCGCTGACACTCCCGTTCGCGATCCATCTCAACGACTTCCAGCTCGAGCGCTATCCGGGCTCGATGTCTCCCTCCTCCTATGCCAGTGAAGTGGTCCTGATCGACAAAGCGCATCATGTCGAGATGCCCTACCGCATCTATATGAACCATGTCCTCGACTACCGACATTACCGCTTTTTCCAGGCTTCGTACGATCGCGACGAAGGCGGTACCGTACTCTCCGTCAACAACGACCCGGGCAAAATCCCAACCTATATAGGATACCTCATGCTTGCAATCGGACTCATACTCAACCTGCTCAATCCCAAAAGCCGCTTCCGCAAGCTGGCGCGCGCCGTCACCAGAGATGCGGCCATCAAGCTCTCTCTGCTCTTCGCGGTAGCGCTCATGCTGCAAAACACACCGCTGCAGGCCGATAATATGAAAGAGGCGGCACTCAAAACCGCCAAATCCTACGACAAGGCGCATGCCGAGAAGTTCGGCGATCTGCTGCTGCAGACCCGGGACGGGCGTATCATCCCCCTCGACAGCTTCGCGACCGATATTCTCCACAAACTCCACAAAAGCGCCACTGTCGAGGGGATGACACCCTCACAGGTACTGCTGGGCATGATGACCGCACCCGATGCATGGCAGGATATCCCGACGATCAAGATCAAGCATGACAAGCTCAGAAAGATCCTCGGACTCGCACCCGGGCAGAAATACGCCTCCTTCAACGACTTTTTCGATACCGGCGCCTCCCACAGCTACAAACTGGCCAAATATATCGAAGAGTCGGTACGCAAACGCCCGATCCAGCGCAACGAATTCGACCGCTCCGTCATCAAAGCGGATGAGAAACTCAATATCATGTATATGGTCTTCACCGGTGATCTGATGAAGATCGTCCCCAAACTGGGCGATCCCAACAACACATGGTACCCCGTCAAGACGGCGATCACCGAATTCGACCCCAAAGATGCACAGATGATCCGCCTGCTCTTCATCAACTACTTCAACGAAGTCGACGCCGCACGCAAATCGGGTGACTGGAGCAAAGCGGATGAAGCGCTCGCCTTTATCAAGACCTATCAGAAGCGCGCCGGTGCGGCCGTCATCCCCTCCGAATCGAAGCTCAAAGCCGAAAAGCTCTTCAAGCGCTACGGCATCACCAACATGCTGATCCCTATCTATTTCCTCGCCGGTCTGCTGCTGCTGGGTATCATCTTCTACAAAATGCTCAAACCCGAAGCCAAAGTGGGCAAATTCGCCAAAGGGGTCATCGCGGTATTCTATATCGCCTTTGTGCTGCACACCTTCGTGCTGGCTGCCAGATGGTATATCGGAGGGCATGCACCGTGGTCCAACGCCTACGAAGCGATGCTCTATGTCTCCTGGGCGATGGCGCTTTCGGGTGTCGTTTTCGCACGCTATTCGGTCATGGTCCCCGCCCTCACTTCGATCATCGCCGGCTCGACACTGGCTACGACCTTTTTCAACGAGATGAATCCCCAGATCACCAACCTCGTCCCGGTACTCAAATCCTACTGGCTCAATATCCATGTCTCCGTCATCACCGCCAGTTACGGATTCCTCTCGCTGAGTGCGATACTGGGGCTTTTTACGCTGATCCTCTTCATCCTCCGTCGCAACAATCCACAGATCGACAAAAGCATCATCGAAGCGACGCGTATCAACGAAATGACCGCGATCATCGGACTCTCGATGCTGACCGTGGGTAACTTCCTGGGCGGCGTATGGGCCAACGAGAGCTGGGGCAGATACTGGAGCTGGGATCCCAAAGAGACCTGGGCATGGATCTCGATCCTCGTCTATGCGATCATCCTGCATGTGCGTTTCGTTCCCAGTGTCAAAAAGCACTACACCTACCACTTCGCATGGCTGACGACGGTCGGATACGCCTCGATCGTGATGACCTTCCTCGGTGTCAACTACTACCTCTCCGGTATGCACTCCTACGCCGCCGGCGAACCGGTACCGGTACCCAAATACCTCTATGTCATCATCGTCACCATTCTGGCGATCATCGCGCTGGCATTTCCCAAGCGCAAACTCAACCAGAGCAAAGATGCAGCAGGTATCTGATACCTATGTCTGCGAATACGAAGTGAAGCGTTCGACCTTCACTTCGTACCTGCTTCCCTACTCCCGCTTCGAATCGACCCTCGCCACACTCAAAAAAGAGCACCCCAAAGCGAGCCATATCGTCTGGGCATACCGTGTTTTGAACGCATATGGCCAAATCACCGAGAACAGTACCGACGACGGTGAGCCCAAAGGGTGTGCAGGCAATCCGACACTCGCGCAGATGCGGGGATACGACCTGATCGAGAGCGCACTCATCACGGTCCGCTACTTCGGCGGTATCAAACTGGGAACGGGCGGTATGGTGCGCGCCTACAGCAGCGCGGCAAAAGCGGTCATCACATCGGCACAGATGACGCCGTTTGAGAAGCGGGAGCCCTACACGATGGAGGTGGCGTATGCACTGCTCAAGCGCTACGAGCACTTCCTGCAGACGCATGCGATAGAGATAGGAGCGCGTACTTTCGAAGCGGACCGGGTGGTGTGGCGTCTGCAACTGACGCAGGAGGAGCGCCGGCGGCTCGAAGCCTTCAGGGCATCACTCCTCTAAGTCGCAAGCCTCACACTCATCGGGGAAGACGCGGTAGAGCATCATCGGAATATCGAATTTCGTCAGTCGTTTACTCGCACCGAAGATATAGGGCAGAACCTCCAGCAGAAAATAGACGAACCAGAGCATCGGATAGAAGAGATAGACCGAGAACATGAAGGCTTTGAGGTTGTAGAGTCGTCTGATCCACTTGATCGCGAACTGTGATCCATCCATCGCCAGCACCGCTTCGAAAGCCACGATGAAGCCTACCACCAGATAGGTCAGTATCGATGCATATGTGATGAAATATCCCCAGAACGACATCTATTCGATCCCTTCGAGCATCCGGTGCATCTCTTTTTCGCTGAGCATCTTTACTCCCAGTGCTTTGGCTTTCTCATATTTGCTGCCGGGGTCTTCGCCGTAGATCAGATAGTCGGTTTTGCCGGTGACGCTGCCGGTCACTTTGGCACCCATCGATTCGAGCATGTTTTTGATCTCGCTGCGCGGGCGGCTCATGCTGCCGGTGAGTACGACGGTCTTGCCGGTGAAGGGGCTCTCTTTGATCTCTTTTCTCGCGGGCTCCGTCGGCTCGATCAGTGCCATCAGCTTCTCGACCAGAGGACGATTGACCCGTACGAACTCCAGCAGCGCATCGGCCATCTCTTCACCGAATCCCTCCACCGCCAGCAGCGCCTCTTTGTCGGCATCCATAAACTTCAGCCCGAAGTGTTCGCAGAGCTTTTTGCTCGCCACTTCGCCGATGTGCTCGATCCCCAGAGCATTGACGAATCGCCAGCATGCCACCCCTTTGACCGAGGCGATCGCGTTGAGCAGATTCTGCGCTTTTTTGTGCTTGAACCCCTCCAGCTTCAGCAGCTGCTCTTCTGTCAGGGAGAAGAGATCGACCACACTCTTGACCAGCCCCGCATGATAGAGCTGTTCGACGATCTTTTTGCCCAGTCCCTCGATATTGAGACACTGTTTGGAAGCGAAGTAGATGATCGCGTTGACGACGCGTGCGGGACACTCGAGATTCTGGCATTTGGTCAGTGCCCCCTCGTCGAGCAGCTCTTTGCCGCAGACGGGACAGTGCGTGGGGCGCGCTATGATCCGCTCTTTGCCGGTGCGGTACTGGGTGAGGACTTTGGTGATTTTGGGGATCACATCGCCGCTGCGGATGACGATGACGGTATCGCCGATACGGATATCCTTGCGCTCGATCTCGTCGAAATTGTGCAGCGTGGCGCGCTCGACGACGACCCCTTCGATCTCGACCGGCTCCAGCACCGCCACCGGCGTGACGACACCCGTGCGCCCCACCTGAAAGAGCACATCGACGATCTTCGTGCTCTTCTCGATCGCGGGAAATTTGTAAGCGCACATCCATCTGGGATATTTGACCGTATAGCCCAGTACTTCCTGCAGGGCGATCTCATCGACCTTCACCACCATACCGTCCATCATGACGGGGAAATCGTCTCTGAACCGGACCGCTTTGTGGTACTCTTTCTGGATGCATGCTTCATCCTTGCATCTGTCATGAAAAGGGGGCTCGATAAATCCGAGCGAATAGACAAACCGCATCGTCTCACTGAGCAGCTTGTAGGAGAGTCGATTCTCCCCCACGCCCCAGGGATAGAAGAAGAGCCTGCGCTTCGCGGTCACCTTGGGATCGAGCTGTCTGAGGCTGCCCGCTGCGGCATTTCTGGGATTGGCAAAGACCGGCTCACCCGCCCGTAGGCGCTCTTCGTTGACCTTTTCGAAGTCATCCTTTCGTATCACCACTTCACCCCGAATCTCGATCAACTCCTCGTAATCGATGCGAATAGGGATAGAGCGGATCGTCCGGGCATTTTCGGTGACATCCTCACCCTCGACGCCGTCTCCGCGGGTGATCGCCTGTTTGAGCAGGCCCTTTTCGTAGATGAGATTGAGGCTCGCGCCGTCAAATTTGGGCTCGCAGTAGAAGGTGGGTTTTTTGTCCGTGTTTTTGAGGACGCGTGCCAGCCACTCATGCAGCTCCTCTTCGCTGAAGATATCCTCCATACTCCACATACGCTGGATATGGCGCGCTTTTTTGAAGCCCTCCAGTACCGCACCGCCGACACGCCGGGTCGGAGAGTCGGGCAGTATCAGATCGGGATGCGCCTCTTCGAACTTCTCCACTTCACGGTAGAGCTTGTCATAGGTCTCGTCCGTCACCAGCGGATTGTCCAGCACATAATAGGCATAGGCATACTTTTTCAAAAGTGCTACATTTTTTTTGTAATCTTCATAACTCATATGCTTCCTTTGGTGGCAAAATCATACTATTTTTTTACAAAAATTTTCCTACCGATGCAACAAATCCGACTTTTGTCGATATTATTACCAAATCCAAAGTGGCAATAAAAGGCAATGATTATGTTTACGGCAATCAAAA